>CABRGJ010000177.1 GCA_902470405.1 uncultured Eggerthella sp. | reverse complement strand
GGGAGGATAATGAGCAGCCCAGACGCAATAAAGGGGACGGTCGTCAGTCAACGTCACGTCGATCAACTTCCTCCTTAAGAAGCGATATCTCTTGGATCAAGGACACGTTGCGACGAGTGAGCCTGGACACTGCGGCACTAAGCGTGAGGCATACTCCCAACAAGATGAAGATGCACGCGAAGAAGACGAAATTCGACGCCGTTTCGAAGCCAAGCAGATGCGCAAGACCCATGATCCACGCAGGGAAAGCAGCAGTTATAATGCCTGCTAAGCCTAAGAAGAGCCAGAAGAACGAATAGCGCAAGAGCATCTTCTGACGCCGGACCATCAACAAGATGAAGAAGAGGAATGCCAAACTGGCAACGCCCACGACTATACGAAGCAAAAGGGTCATTTACGTCTCCTCGCTGGGCGCTTAACGCCAGAGATCAGGATAGATAGACCAACTTTGATCATATAATACATCGATCCCAGGCCCGAAATGGACGACGATCCACCTGAGCGTTCATGCATCGCAACAGGAACCTCGGCCACCTTGAAACCGCGCGCAAGAGCATATGCGAGCGATTCGGGTTCTGGATAGTCGATAGGGTACGCGTGCGCGAAGAGCGCCATGGTCTTCCTGTTCACTGCACGGAATCCCGATGTCACATCATGGACATAGCTACCACTTGTCAGTTTGAGCAGCCCGGAGAGGATCCTGATGCCCATACGTCGTGCAAAGCTCGATCGAAAAGCGCTTTCCGAACCCACGAAACGAGAGCCCACCACGATGTCCGCTTGATCGAGAAGGATCGGTTCGATGAGCTTATCTACATACGAAACATCGTGCTGGCCATCCCCGTCGAACTGGACCGCGATACGATACCCATGACGCAACGCATACTTGTAACCAGTTTGAACCGCACCACCAATGCCAAGATTCTCAACAAGGTTTACATGAGGCGCGTTCAGTTCTTCGAGCAACTGCGCAGTCGCATCCGTTGATCCATCATTCACAACAAGGTACGAATAATCGCTGCCCTCGATCGCACGAACGACCTTGGCGATACTGTCCTGCTCATTGAATGCAGGAACGATAAGAAGCACTTCTTGTGCATCGCAGAGACCCTGTGCGCCATGATCACGATGTTCGTTTGGATTCAACCAAGTCTCCTTTGTGCACTGAGATGCTCTGCTTGTACCGCACTTGCGGCGCATCACACGATGACATGCTGTTCATTCTACCGTATACTGACAGAAGCGATAAGGAGTTCCATGATTCGAGTTCTACACGTTATAGGCGCAATGGATCGCGCAGGCGCCGAGACCATGATCATGAACTATTATCGTCACATCGATCGTGACGAGATCCAATTCGATTTTCTTGTTCATACCGATCGTCATTGCGACTTCGATGACGAGATCGAAGCGCTTGGAGGCAACATCTATCGGCTGCCTCGCTTTATCGGCGCGAATTACTTCCAATACAAGCATGCTTGCAAACGCTTCTTCGAAGCGCTCCCCGAGATCGACATCGTGCATGGTCATATTGGGGCAGGTGCGCCAATTTATCTCTCAGCGGCAAATGCAGCGAACAAATCGACGATCGCGCATGCTCATTCAGAAAATTTCTATACGGGGTTGAGCAAGATCGCCTTTTCGATTGCCACGCATCCAACGAGAAAAATAGCTCAAACTTTTCTTGCGTGCTCTAAGCAAGCTTGTATTGACACGTTTGGACAATCCGTCTTCGAGAGCGGGCGGTGTAAAATCACGAATAATGGTGTTGATACAGAGACGCTCAAGACCAGAGCAAAAATGCGCGATATCTATCGGAAAGAACTGGGGGTGACCGACAGCCCCGTCTTCGGTCATGTTGCAAGGTTTATCCCCATCAAAAACCATGAGTTCCTTATCGATGTATTTGCAAATTTGGTTCGCAAATTACCCAATGCTCAACTTCTCTTGCTTGGCGATGGGCCAACTCGACCAAAGATCGAAAACAAGGTCAAAGAGCTCCATCTTGAAAAGAATGTTCACTTTCTTGGGGTGCGTAGTGACGTTTCAGAGCTGCTCGCAGCAATGGAGGTTTTTGTCTTTCCTTCGATAAAAGAAGGGCTGCCAGTTTCTGTCGTTGAGGCTCAAGCCACTGGATTGCCTGTTTTGCTCTCAGAAGGAATCACTGAAGCTGCATCTATCCTTCCCTCTGCTAGAAGGATCTCCTTGAATGAAGGTGCACAGGTTTGGGCAAACAACGCACTCGCCATGCTTGACAATCGCATATCACCAGATGAAGCACAGATAAAATTGCGGGCAGCAGGCTTTGATGCAGTGCAAAATGCCCAAGAGATCAGCTCTTTTTACAAGGAACTCCTACAGCAGTGATGAACAAACCCTAAGCTGGCTCTCTTTGGCTTCTTTATTTTTCAAAAGAAGACTTTTGGGGAAACAATTTTCCGAACGCCTCATGAACAGTACTCTTCGCTGCTTCAACCTGCTCCGACGTCAGATCACCATCATTCACGCATACGATCTTTCCCTGTTGCTTAGTGATGTAGTCATAAAGTTGCGGAAGCGACTTCGATATATCGCCGCTCAGCTGGAAGACCTTTCCAAACTTGCTCGATCGCGGCATGAAGGTTCCTGAAGCGAATTGCCAGTTCTCCATGAGCCATTGCGACACGTCATGATGGTGACGAAAACGATGCGATGATGTTTCCTTCAGAACATCCTCTTC
Source organism: uncultured Eggerthella sp. (assembly GCA_902470405.1). Classification (GTDB taxonomy): domain Bacteria; phylum Actinomycetota; class Coriobacteriia; order Coriobacteriales; family Eggerthellaceae; genus Anaerotardibacter. The sequence continues at coordinate 283 of CABRGJ010000177.1, read as the reverse complement.
TTTTGCCCAAACCTCTTCATACGTTGACTTCAAGAACGAGTTGGGCAGATGGTATTCATTGAAACCATAGAACGCGGGAAAAGAGAGCATAATCAGATTGAGAAAATTTGTCTGACCATATCCCCCGTAAAACCATTTGCGCAGATTCGGGATAACGCTCGAACGTAGCTGAAAGCGCTCATTGATTATCGCAATGTTATTCAAAGGCGCATAGAGCCAGTCACCTTTATGCACTCCACGAGGAGACAGACCAGCCGTTGCACGCGGAAGCCCCCTATCGAAA
>CABRGJ010000176.1 GCA_902470405.1 uncultured Eggerthella sp. | reverse complement strand
ATATGGATGGTCACGGCGCTGCGGTCGGTGGCTGCATCGTCGATTCTGGTAAGTTCGATTGGGATGCACATGCTGACAAATTCCCTGGCCTCACCACGCCCGACGAGAGCTATCACGGAGTGACCTACACCGAGCAATTCGGACAAGGAGGCGCCTTCATCACAAAAGCAACCGCGCAACTCATGCGCGATCTTGGTGCCATCCAATCACCTCAAAATGCTTTCCTCTTGAACATGGGGCTCGAGAGCCTGCACCTGCGCATGGCTCAACATACGAAGAACGGCCTTGCGGTCGCACGATTCCTCAGCGATCATCCGAAGGTCGCGTGGGTTCGCTATGTCGATCTGCCAGAAGATGAGAACTATAAGCTGGCTCAGAAGTACCTACCGAATGGTTCGTGCGGTGTTGTGAGCTTTGGTGTTGCAGGCGGTCGTGATGCAGCAGAACGCTTCATGTCGGCACTCAAGATGGCACAGATCGCGACCCACGTTGCTGATGCTCGCACCTGCGTACTGCATCCAGCGAACGCAACGCATCGTCAGATGACCGATGAAGAACTTGAGGCTGCTGGTATCAGCGCAGATCTGATCCGCCTTTCATGCGGCATTGAGGATCCAGCTGACCTGATCGCCGATCTTGAACAGGCGCTCGCTACGGCATAGCACTTGGGGTGCCGCACTGTTTCTCACGTACCGTTTTGCAACCAGACCATGGTCTTTTGCGCAAATTGCCGATCGAGGGTTAGTCCTGAACGCGAATGACTGACGGATAGCCGCCCAGTACCGCATTTGGAAGCGCGAGCACCTCTTCGATGACCTTGGCAACGCTATCTTCATGCGCAGTGTGCGTAACGAACACAAGATTTACCGCATCGCGTGCTTTTGTACCGCGCTGCTGCACGGATTGCAGCGATACATCGTACTTCGCGAAGATATCCGCACATGCAGCCAGAACACCCGCACGGTCCTCGACCAAGAAGCGGAGGGAGTATTTGGTCTGCAGCTCGTCCATGCTAATGACAGGAAGATGATCGGTACACGTACAACCCACGATCGGCGCGATGCCCATCTGGATATGACGTGCAACCTCGAGCACATCACCCATGACCGCGCTCGCTGCAGGACCCGCACCCGCACCTTCACCGAAGAACATGGTCTCGCCCACCGCATCACCGACCACATAGATAGCGTTGAAAACACCATTGACCTTTGCAAGCTGATGATCGAGCGGGATCATGGTGGGATGCACGCGCACACCGATGCCGTGATCGGTGCGATGCGCATGAGCGATCAGCTTCACGGCATAGCTCATATTGTTCGCAAGCGCGAGATCGATCGGCGAGATACGACGGATGCCTTCCGTATACACATCATCCATGACCACGCGAGAATTGAATGCGATAGATGCAAGGATGGCGATCTTCGCTGCTGCGTCATGGCCGTCTACATCCGCCGTAGGATCCGCCTCAGCAAAACCCTTTTCCTGGGCTTCCGCCAGCGCTTCTTCGTAGCTCATGCCGTCTTCATCCATACGCGTGAGCATATAATTCGTCGTGCCATTCACGATACCCATAACAGCTGAGATCTCGTTCGCGATGAGAGAATGCTTCAGTGGGCCGATGATAGGGATACCGCCACCGACACTTGCCTCGAACGCAATCTCGACACCTTGCGCTTCAGCAAGCGCCATGATCTCTTCGCCCGAGGTGGCCATGAGCGCCTTGTTCGCGGTAACAACATGCTTGCCCGCCTCAAGCGCACTTTTCACTACGTCCTTAGCGACAGTCGTACCACCGATCAGCTCGATGACGATATCGATATCAGGATCGTTGATGATGTCAGAAAAGTCGGTCGTGAACAGGTCGGCGACACCGTGCGCCTGCGCCTGTTCAGGGTTGCGTGAGCATACGCGCACCAGCTCGAGATCAATACCATAATGACGCAGGAAATCTTCCTTGTGATTGCATAGAATATCGATGCAGCCGCCGCCAACAGTACCGGTTCCAATCAATCCGACTTTAACAGCCATATCATCCACTCCATTCATAATTCGTGTGCTAGAGATTATACCTACAGGAAAATGAATCGAGCGACCACAATGCGGGCCGCTCGATAAGATAGCGTTTTGTGTAGCCTTGCGGTCACCCGACCACTTGGCATGATCGGCCTAATCCAGATCACACGCCATAAGATCGGCATAGGTCTCGCGACGAGTAACAAGCTTCGCTTCCCCGTCCTTCACGAACACGATACCCGGGCGCGGCTGACCGTTGTAGTTGCTCGCCATGGAATGACAGTAAGCACCTGTACCGAACACGCACAGGATATCTCCTAGATCGGGATGCTGCAGCGGACGATCGAGCACGACCGCATCGCCGCTTTCGCAATGCTTGCCACAAACCGTCACGATCTCGGTGCGCGGCTGATCGGCCTTATTCGCGATGACGGGCTCATAATCCGCATGATAGAGCGCAGTGCGAATGTTATCGGACATGCCGCCATCGATCGCGACGTACTTACGAATGCCTGGCAACGTTTTCAGGATTCCGACCGTATAGAGGGTAACGCCAGGGTTAGCGACCATCGAACGACCCGGCTCGCACAGAAGGCGCGGCTCCTTGAAATCGAACTCGGCACAATACTTCTTCATCGAGCTCGTTACCACCTCGGCGAATTCTTCGATCGAAGCGGGTTTCTCTTCCGTGACATACGCAATGCCAAGACCGCCGCCCACGTCGATCTCGTCAACTTCGATGCCATACTGCTCTTTTACGCGCGCAGCGAATTCCACGATGACCTTGATAGCCTCGTCGAACGAGTGGAGCGCGAAGATCTGCGAACCGATATGCATATGGAAGCCAACCAGATTGACGTTTGGAAGCTCATAGATATCGCCCACGCAAGTGAACGCGAAATCGTCACGCATGGTAAAACCAAACTTCGAATCCTCGCATCCGGTGCGGATATATTCATGGGTGTCCGCCTCAACGCCGGGGGTGATGCGCATGTAGACATCTTGTGTCTTGCCCAGTTCCGCCGC
>CABRGJ010000175.1 GCA_902470405.1 uncultured Eggerthella sp. | reverse complement strand
AGCGCACCAGCATGTTGGTAACAGCATGGCTTGGTAAACCCCATCTGAAGCAAGCGCAAATAGGAGTGCGATACGGTCGCCTTTCCGTGCATTCGGGTTGCGTGCTAGAGTTTCGCGGTGACGCGGAATCGAGATAAATGGTTGCCGACCACAGAACCCGGCTTATAGGCTCACTCCCTTTTTCGATGTTATACTCATTGATGCGAGGTGAAATGCGTTCGGCTTCGCATTTCACATACGGGGAGCTTGATCGGTGCAATACGCACTGTGCGGCTGAGAGGGAGCGCGACTCCGACCCGATGAACCTGTCTGGATAATGCCAACGAAGGGAATTTGATCATGACGATCACGCAAATCGATGCCGCTCGGCAAGGAATCATCACACCAGCTATGCAGCGTGTTGCCGAAAAGGAACACATGAGCGCTGAAGAGATCCGCGCAAAAGTAGCAGTGGGTTCCATCGCCATTCCGGCGAACATCAATCACAAGAACCTCAACCCAGAAGGCGTAGGATCTGGGCTTCGTACGAAGGTGAATGTGAATCTGGGGATCTCGGGTGACCTGATCGATCCTGAGATCGAGCTCGAGAAGGTGCGCGTTGCGCTCGAGCTCGGTGCTGAGGGCATCATGGATCTTTCGAATCATGGCAAGACCCAAGAATTTCGTACGCGTCTGATCGAGATGGCACCCGTCATGATCGGCACGGTGCCGATGTATGATGCTATCGGCTACTTGGAGAAAGCTCTCATTTCCATCACGCCGGAAGATTTCCTTGAGGTGGTGCGTCGCCATGCTGAAGACGGCGTTGATTTCGTCACCATCCATGCGGGTATGAACCGGCGCGTTATCGAATCATTCAAGGAGACAGGGCGCTTGATGAACATCGTCTCGCTCATCTTCGCGTGGATGGAGGCGACGGGCAGAGAGAATCCTTTCTATGAATACTATGATGATGTGCTTGAGATCCTTCATGAGCATGATGTGACCATCAGTATCGGAGATGCGATGCGTCCTGGATGTGGCTATGATGCGACGGACGCGGGTCAGATCGCTGAGCTGATCGAGATCGGTAAGCTCACCAAGCGTGCGTGGGATGCAGGTGTGCAGGTGATGGTGGAAGGCCCGGGGCATATGGCCATCGACGAGATCGCAGCGAACATGAAATTAGAGAAGCGTTTGTGCCACAATGCGCCGTTCTATGTGCTCGGACCGCTGGTTACCGACATCGCTCCTGGCTATGATCACATCACTGCTGCGATCGGTGGTGCAGTGGCGGCAAGTTCGGGTGCGGACTTCCTGTGTTATGTGACGCCTGCTGAGCATTTGCGTTTGCCTGATGTGGCAGATGTTCGTGAAGGGCTGGTAGCGACGAAGATCGCCGCGCATGCAGCCGATATCGCCAAGGGTATTCCCGGTGCTCGTCAGCGCGATGACCGCATGAGCGACGCGCGTCGTCGCTTTGATTGGGAAGAGATGTTCGGTCTTGCTATCGACCCAGTGAAACCGCGCGAGTATTTCGAAAGTGCACCTCCATCGAACGAAGAATCGTGCACGATGTGTGGCAAGATGTGCGCGGTCCGCACAGTGAATACCATCATGGATGGATTGGTCATCGATCTGGGTGACGAATACTAGAGTCGCGATGTCGAGTACGCTTGACAGCGCTATGAGGATCAGGGTCTTGCATCATGAAGAGTTGGAGCAAAGAAGAGATTCGTGACGCCTTAAGGCTCTATGCGGTTACCGACCGTTCCTGGCTTGCAGGGCGTAGCTTTGAAGAAGCGCTTACCGAAGTGCTTTCGGTACCGGGTGTCACGTGCATGCAGCTTCGTGAAAAAGAGGCTTCAGCAAAAGAGCGTGAAGCGCTTGCACGCGAGGCGCAGAAGGTATGCACGCGGGCGGGGATTCCTTTCTTGATCGACGATGATATTGAGCTAGCACTACGTATTGGTGCTGATGGCGTGCATATCGGACAAGATGATATTTCGTGTGTTGAGGCTCGCCATTTGCTGGGCGATCAGGCTCTTATTGGTGTTACTGCTAAGACGCTCGATCAGGCATGCAAGGCGCAGGCTGATGGTGCGGATTATCTGGGGGTGGGGGCGGTGTTTCCTACTTCAACCAAACAAGATACCTGGACCATCGATCATGAGGTGTTGCGTCAGATCTGCGCGGCAGTTTCGATTCCGGTGGTTGCTATTGGGGGGATCACGGCGGACAATGCGAGGGAGCTCGTAGGAAGTGGTATCGCTGGTATCGCAGTGGTCTCGGCGATCTTCGCAGAGGATGATCTTGCAGATGCTGTCAAGCGCTTGGCTCATGTCGCGGAAGCATTTTAAGGTTTTGCTCATAAGATGAAGAAGTGCGCGGTGCGCGAATGATCCGAGAGTAAGAGATGGGGTAGCAATGAAGAGCGTAGTGACCATAGCGGGTTCAGATTCAAGTGGGGGCGCAGGTATTCAAGCAGACTTGAAGACCATGACCGCGCTGGGAATATACGGCCAGTCTGCCATCACTGCCCTTACCGCGCAGAACACTATGGGAGTACTTGGAGTACAAGAGACTACACCTGGGTTTCTTGCCGAACAGATCGAGGCGATCTTTGCCGATATTCGTCCTGATGCGGTCAAGATCGGTATGGTGGCAAACCCTGCACTGATCAAGACCATCGCGGAATCGTTACACGCCTATCAGGCGAAGAATATCGTACTCGATCCAGTCATGATCGCAACGAGCGGTGCTTCACTTGCTTCTGATGATGTGGCGCAGAGCTTGGTTCGCGATCTGTTTCCGCTTGCAACCGTGGTCACGCCGAACCTGATCGAAGCAGAAGTCTTCAGCGGAATCTCTATCACCAAACCGCAACAGATGGTGGAGGCTGCTCATACTATCCAACAGCTTGGTGCGCGTGCTGTGCTGGTGAAGGGTGGTCATCTTGAGAGCTTTGGGAATGGAGAAGAGTCCATGCAGGCATGTCTTTCTCATGAAGGATCAGCGTACAATACCGATTCTGCATCGGAGCTCTCGAGCGACCAGCTCTTCGAGCCGGGCC
>CABRGJ010000174.1 GCA_902470405.1 uncultured Eggerthella sp. | reverse complement strand
CTTACGATAGGCCTTCTTGATCTCACTAGCAGTTGCGCTTCGTGGAACGCCTAGCGTCTTGTAGTAATCGGGTGTGGATGCCATTCGTTCCACCTCTCTTTCTTTTCTTCATCGACGTGAAACAGGCGGACCTGTGAGACCCGCCTGCTGTAAGAACTTAACTATTCGTTCTCGTCGTCTTCGTCGGTTTCACGTTTCGGTCCACCAACAGCTACCGTTACCATGGCTGGCCTGATGACCTTATTTCCCATGCGGTAGCCCTTCTGGTAAACCTGCTCCACGGTCTCATCAGGGACCGCGGGGTTATCGACCGTTGCAACAGCCTGAGCTTCAAGCGCTTCATAGGGTTGTCCCACTGGATCGATGACCTCGACCCCTTCTTTGACCAGCACTTCATTGAGCTTGTTGTGTACAGCGATCACGCCGCCGAGCAAACCTTCTTCGCCATTTTCCGTAGCGTAGTTGATGGTCCGCTCAAAATCGTCGAGCACCGGAATGATGTCTTCGACGAGCTTTTCCGTTGCGCGAAGCTTTTCCTCCTCGCGCTGTTCCTTCATGCGACGGCGGTACGTGTCCCATTCCGCATGAAGCCTGAGGTATTTGTTCTGCCATTCAGCTGCTTCAGCTTTCGCAGCCGCGACCTCATCCTCGGCTGTAAGTTCTTCAGAGGCCTCCTCCCCCGTTTCGGGGGAGTCGGTCTCCTCTACGATCTCAGCATCGACGACTTCAGCTTCCGGATCTGTTTCAGTGACAGGAACTTCTACCTCTTCATCAGATGTAGCGTTCGTCATGATTATTTATCCTTGTTCTCGTCTTCGTCGACTACCTCGAAATCAGCTTCGATGGTGTCGTCTGCAGGGGTGCTCTCTGCCGTTTCAGCAGCCGCACCTGCCTGAGCGCCTTCTGTGCTGTAGACCACTTCAGCAAGCTTATAGCCAACCTGCTGGAGATTCTCGGTCTCAGACTTGATAGCCTCAAGATCGGTACCCTCAAGTGCAGTGCGGGCAGCCGCAATGGCATCCTCTGCCTGCTTCTTCATGTCGTCTCCAACCTTATCGGAGATCTCTGCGAGCGTGGTCTCGGTCGCGTTGATGAGCGAGTCGCAATTGTTGCGAATCTCGACCTCTTGCTTACGCGCTGCATCTTCCTCTGCATGGATCTCCGCATCCTTCACCATACGATCGACTTCGTCGTCGGTGAGTGCAGTTGAACCAGAAATGGTGATCTGCTGCTGCTTGCCCGTGCCCAGATCCTTCGCAGAAACGTTCACGATACCATTTGCGTCAATATCGAAGGTGACCTCGATCTGAGGCATACCGCGACGTGCAGCCGGGATGCCCGTAAGCTGGAACTTGCCAAGCGTCTTATTGCCTGCTGCCATCTCACGTTCGCCCTGGAGAACATGGATCTCTACTGACGTCTGGTTGTCTGCCGCAGTGGAGTAGATCTCTGTCTTGCGCGTAGGGATGGTGGTATTGCGCTCGATCATCTTGGTCATAACGCCACCCATGGTCTCAACACCCAATGAGAGCGGAGTGACATCGAGCAGCAAGATGCCTTCGACATCGCCAGCCAGAACGCCACCCTGAACAGCTGCACCCATTGCAACAACCTCGTCGGGGTTCACTGACATGTTCGGCTTCTTGCCGGTCATCTTCTCGACCAGTTCCTGCACAGCAGGCATACGAGTCGAGCCGCCGACCAGGATAACCTCATCCACGTCGCCCGTCTTTAGGTCTGCATCCTTTAGCGCCTGCTCAACAGGCTTCTTGCAGCGATCGAGCAGATCCTTCGTGATGCGCTCGAACTCTGCGCGCGTAAGCGTGTAATCAAGGTGCAATGGACCAGCTTCTCCTGCAGAAATGAACGGCAGGTTGATATTGGTCTGCGTGGTGGAAGAAAGCTCCATCTTCGCTTTTTCGGCAGCTTCCTTCAGACGCTGCATCGCCATCTTGTCCTTGCGAAGATCGATGCCGTTGTCTGCCTGGAACTTGTCTGCGATCCAGTCGATGATACGCTGATCCCAGTCGTCACCACCAAGGTGGTTGTCGCCTGCGGTCGAGCAAACTTCGAATACACCGTCGCCAAGTTCAAGAACGGAAACGTCGAAAGTACCGCCACCAAGGTCGAATACTAAGACCTTCTCGTCTTTGTTCGTCTTGTCCAAGCCATAAGCAAGCGCTGCTGCTGTAGGCTCGTTGATGATGCGCATGACTTCAAGACCTGCGATCTTGCCCGCATCCTTCGTTGCTTGACGCTGCGCATCGTTGAAGTAAGCCGGAACGGTGATGACCGCTTGCGTAATAGGCTCGCCTACGCGCTTTTCCGCATCGGACTTGATCTTCTGCAAGACCATCGCAGAGATCTCCTCCGGCATGTAATCGTGACCATCGATGTCCACGACTGCACGGCCGCCGTTTCCGTTCTTCACGTTGTAAGCAACGGTCTTCTGCTCTTCATCCGTTTCGCCATAGGAACGACCGATAAAACGCTTCACCGAAGCGATCGTGTTCTCAGGATTGGTGACCGCCTTGTTCTTAGCGGCCTTGCCAACGGTACGTTCGCCATCTTTGCCAAAGCCGACGACCGAAGGAGTAGTGCGATCGCCTTCAGCGTTCACCAAAATCTCAGGCTCCGAACCTTCCATGACCGCCATAGCTGAGTTGGTCGTGCCCAAGTCGATACCGATAATCTTTGACATTTGCATATCCTTTCAATCAAGACCCGTTTTAACGAACCCTTTATTACCCATAAGTAAGCGAAGCTCTGTTATGAAAGCTCCAACGCTTGACATGATATTATCTAAGTGTGTCTTTGTAAAGTTTTATGCATTGTAAATTTAGATATTTAGATCATATTTACATTTCCGCAGTTCAAAGGAAAATAAAAAGGAGACGAACTAATGTTCGCCTCCATAATTCACACATAACTGATTTGGTTATGCTGAGATATCAGATTTCTGCTACCTCATCCTTTGAACGAGCTGTGCAACTTCTCAACACACCCGATCCACTCTGTCAAACGAACTGCACCTATAGTAGGCCCGCCTGTC
>CABRGJ010000173.1 GCA_902470405.1 uncultured Eggerthella sp. | reverse complement strand
GGGAATGCTCCGGTATCCTTCATGGACTGTGCAAGGTCCTTTCCTGCAATAAGGCTACGATAGATCTGCTTGCATGTCTTTCCGAAGGACGTGTCCTCCATATCTTCAGAGAGCATATGGACCGCTTCGTCGGTTTGAATGCCGACTGAAAGCATAAGGGCGATACTGTCGCAAAAAACACTGACTGCAGCACTATCCGCCAAACGCTGTGCCATGGTGTTCGCTCCTATCTCGTTCTGACAATGATCGCAACTCAAAGCTGCATTTCTTCGACCTACGACGAAGACCTGAGAGTCTCATCTGCTTATCGAAAGATCATTCTTCCCATTGTAGCGTGACATACCAGCAATTGCCTCATGATCGCGCGTTTTCTCTTCTAAAATGCAAGATAAGATGCTCTTTTTCAAAATGTTGAGGGAAGCAAACGCGCCTGCTTTCGCTTTGATCGCTCGCTCGGTATAATAATTCGACTAGGCCATATTCATCTTGCTCATATGGCTCCCCACGATCATCCCTCTATCGATCGATCTTGTATACGGAAAGAAGGCCATCACTGTGGAGGGCAAGCGCTCCATATTCTCGCTCAGCTTCGCAGCACTGCTAGCTGTATGCGCCCTCTGTCCGTTCGCTTTAGTAGGGTGCGGAGGCGAGTCTACATCGAGCAGCGGCTCATCAGACGATACGAGCGGCGATCCCTTTTCTCCCCCCGCTCAAGTCGAACTTTCAACATTCGACTCTGCTGCAGCCTCAGGCGCGAACAATGCCTTCATCGATGTCTCATCAGTATCAAAAGGCTATGTCGGCGCTGCTGCGACCTCAAGCAGTAGGCTCAAATTGCAGGTGAGCAAGGGTGGGCAGAATATGAACTACGACATGCCCTCCGATGGAACACCTATCATCGTACCGCTCGATATGGGGAGTGGTTCATATACTATCTCGGTGATGCAGAATACGAGCGGATCACGTTATGCCGAGCTGTACTCGACGAGTGCGAATGTTCAGATCGAAAGCGAGCGGGCACCTTACTTGGTTCCCAACATCTTCTGCGATTACGATGCCAATAGTGCGGTGGTAGCAAAAGCTAAAGAGCTGACACGAGACGCGAAGAATCAAGGCGATGCACTTCGGATAATCTACGAATGGATCGAGAACAACATCGTTTATGACAACGCAAAAGCAGACCAGCTGAGCGGTAAATCTGGCTATATCCCAAATCCTGATGAGACCCTAAGGACACAGAGGGGCATTTGTTTCGATTACGCCTCGCTCGCCGCTGCCATGCTACGCAGCCTTGGAATCCCTTGCAAGATCGTAACCGGTTACGTCTCCCCCGACGGTGTCTATCATGCTTGGAACATGGTGTGGATCGACGGTAGCTGGAAAGCAGTCTCTTTCACAGTGAATCCTCGCGACTGGACCCGCGTCGACTTGACGTTCGCCGCGAATGGTGCGGGCGCTATGGTCGGAGATGGCAGCAATTACACTGATCGCTACGTATATTAGGATCAAAATGGCTGGGCCAGCAGGATTCGAACCTACATAGCTGGTACCAAAAACCAGAGTCCTACCATTGGACGATGGCCCAGTCTCGAAACGCCAAGGCCTTGCTCGAACCGAACGCGAGCGACAGCGACCTTGCAAGGTCAAGATTATAGCGCATTTCAAGAAATGCGAACAACCTGACTTAATTCACACCACGGAAAAGATGACCAGTGGTAGTTCCCTCAGCGCGCGATACCCTATCAATATCGCGTGCGCGCACAGCACGAGCGACTTTCTTAGAAACCTGTTCGACATTCATGAGCGTCGTATCGACCATGAATGCTGAAACGCCTGCAGCGATCAGATCTGGGGCAGCATGCGCGACATCGAGCTCGACAGCATTATAGAGATGACTACGACCGAATGCATCGGTGATGACCGGTAGTTCGTACCCTTTGCGATCCTTAAGATGATGTGGACTCTTGCGGCGTGCACAATTCGCACAATCTTCATTACAAGGCCCCTGGCTCATGAGCAAACAATGCTCGGTTACCATGAGCTCGGTATATCCCATGATGGTGAAGCCAAGCGGAACAGGGCTCACCTCCCCGAGCTCTTCGATCTGCCTGAGTGTGAGCTCGGGTGAAAGCCAAATGCGCTGCGCACCAAAGTCGTGTGCCACCTGTAGATCGAGACGATTCGTGAGAGGCAAGAACGGGCCGATCTCGATCTGAGCGCCAAGCTCTCGCGCATGAACCACCTCCCCAAGATTCTGCACCATGACCGGCTTTTCTTCTTTCACGCGCTTCCAGATATCAAAACCGTTGCGACGCTGTTCATCCCCCTCGTGAGCCACCACGGGCATGACAGGGATGCATTGCTTGGGATAGCCTGCTTGCTCAGCTGTTGTCGAAAGCTGACCGCCGATGACCGCCTCACCACGGCGATAATTCTGAACAGGGACATAGATCAGATCGGCACCTGCGCGTTTGGCAGCACGGGCACACGCTGGATTCGTAGCCAACACTGCCACCTTGCAAGAACCCTTACGGATGCGCGGGTCGTAGACACGCGAAGGCGCTTTCTCGAGCACGCGATCATGAAAAGGTGCGAGCAAAGAAGCCGCGAGCTGCTCGCATGCCTGCGCACGCAATTTATGCAGCGCGGAGAAGCCGATGCCAACGCCTTCATCAAGCTCGATCTCGATATCTCTCAGCACGAAAGGAGTCGACCCAAGGCGATCGATGTGCTCTCTCACCTCTTCGGTCGTGACCGCTTTCGTTCGGGCCGCCTCGACCACATCGCCCTGAATAGCGACTGAGACCTTCTTGCCGCTCAAGCCTTCAAGAGAGCCATTATCACGAGCATCCCACGGATCAGCAGCGAAGAGCTCGATCGAGAGCGGCTCTCCGATGTGCATCTTAACCTGAGCATCGATCGCGATACGAGGTTCGGAATCGCTATCATGAAATGCCGCCTCGGCACTTCGCACGCGAAAGACACGATCACCTTTGCCAAGCGGCTTATCGACCGAGACAACAACATGCCCGTTGGAAAGATTCTTTAAGGTATCGACCGTGTGGATG
>CABRGJ010000172.1 GCA_902470405.1 uncultured Eggerthella sp. | reverse complement strand
CTCCAAACCTCGTGAGGTGCTCGTCGATGCGGTCGAACTTGAGACTATCCGCGCCTTCGAGGAGAATGATTAAGGAACACCGGGAGGGTTACCGTGAACCACATCAGCTTTGGTAGCGTGCTCAAAGAGGCACGCATTTCGAAAGGTTACGAGCTTACCACTGTATCTCGTCGCCTGCGCATTCGTCCCGATATTCTTGAAGCTATCGAAAATAGCGACTTCGAGCGTATGCCTCCTCGTGGGTATTCCCGCAACATGATCAACGCTTATGCGCGATTCCTTGGTCTCAATGCCAACGACGTTACGCGCATGTATCTCGATGAGAGCTATGCTAACCAGATCGGTCGTGCGCATCAGAACGCGATCGAAAGTCGTTATCTGCATCGTAATACTTCCCAGGCGACCTCACGTCCTGGTAAGAGGCAACCCACCAATCAGTTCAAAGCGGTCTCATCGACGCGCCAGCGTGTTGATGACGGTACGACGGGAGCGAACGGTCGTCGTATCTACTCCGATATTCCCGACGATATGGATCGTACGCAATCTGCTCGCGCACGCGCCCAAGCAAGGCAAAATCGCAGCGATGACCCACAACTCCATCCCGCTCGAAGAGAAGCGATCCCTGATGGGAAATACGTGAACCTCTACGCCAACCCTTCACGCGGCATGGGGCAAGCACCTCGCAGCCGCTTGCCATTCATCATTGGTGGCGTGGTGATTGTTATAATCCTTATCTTCATCATCGTCTCTTGCGCAGGCAAACAAGAGGACGTACAGAACATCCCGGTCACTGGCATCGAGAACACCGAGGAAGGCGAAGGCAACGATACCGCGCAGCCTGCTGCTGTCGCACCAACCGATTTCACGCTTTCCTATGAAGTACCAGCAGGCAAGACTGCTTATATTGAGGTTGTCGATGGCTCGACTAAAGAAGCAGGCGATGTGACTGGTCAAGCTTCGCAAACCTATACCAGCTCAGGTAATATCAAATTCGTCACCTCAAACCCCGAGAACGTGGTGCTGAAAGTCGATGGCGAAGAGAAGACGCTTGAATCGAATACCCGCGGCGTTGCGAGCGAGACCTTCAACTTCAATGAGATATTGAACAAATGGTACGCTGATCATCCTGAGGTTCAGCGGCCAGGGAGCTCGACCCCTACCACTACACCAACTTCAACCAGTAGCGGATCGGGCAGTACGGGATCTTCTTCAGGCAACACCACCACACCAACCACATCCGGCTCGTCGTCAAGCGGCTCTTCTGGCTCTTCTTCTACGAGCAACTGATATCTCATCGATAACCCCTCCAACTGAAAGGAATCCCATGGCAAAAGATTCAAGCTTTGACGTAGTCTCGCAAGTCGACATTCAAGAAGTCGATAACGCCTTTGGACAGGCGAAGAAGGAGATCGTACAGCGCTACGATCTGAAGGATTCAGGCGCTCAAATCTCACTCGACAAAGCGAATAAGACGCTCGCCATCAATGCTCCGAGCGATTTCGTCGCAAAACAGGTCATCGATATCATCTCTTCGAAACTCGTGAAGCGTGGAATCGACCTTGGTGCAGTTAATTGGGGCAAGGTTGAATCTGCTTCGGGCGGCACGGTCAAGCAGACCGCCACGATCGTTGATGGCATCGACAAAGAGACCGCAGGTAAGATCAACAAGGACATCAAAGCTACCAAGCTCAAAGTCAAGGTCACGATCGAAGGCGACAAGCTTCGCGTTTCGGGTCCAAAACTCGACACGCTCCAAGAGGTCATCGCTTTTCTCAAAGAGCAAGACTACGGCCAACCGCTCCAATTCACAAACTATCGCTAGTAGGCACATCGATGGCCAAACGAATATCGATCATCACGCTCGGCTGTGCGAAAAACGAAGTCGATACCGCTCATATGACAGCTCGACTCATCGATGGCGGTTATCAGGTGGTCGATTGGGATGAATTTCAGGCAAGCAGCGATCAGGATCCCACTGTCGCACTCGACGCGATCATCATCAATACCTGCTCTTTCTTGCAAACTGCGATCGAGGAGAGCCTTGGGGTCATCTTCGATATTGCCGATCTTCCTTCTGTTACACAAGGGCAGACCAAGCTCATCATTGCAGGTTGCATGCCGAGTCGTTTTGGAGCTGATCTGCAAGAAGAACTCCATGAGGCACAGCTTTTTGTTCCTTGCGACGAAGAGTGTGACATCGTGGGAAAACTCGATGACCTACTTGGCACCGCACAAAGCGTATCGCTTCTCGATCCTCCCGATCGCCTCGCACCTGATCACGCCTCGCTTCGACGGATCGACCCTGGCCCAAGCGCCTATGTGAAGATATCCGATGGCTGCAATCGTTTCTGCTCATTCTGCGCCATTCCCTACATTCGAGGACGCTATCATAGCTTTGCTTATGAGACCATTTGCAAAGAAGTAGAAGGACTCGTCGATCAAGGTGTCAAAGAGATCGTGCTCATCGCACAAGATACAGCGATATGGGGAAGCGATCTGGAGCCGAAACGAACGCTCGCGTGGTTGCTCGATAACCTGGCAAGCACCTTTCCAGCCACTTGGTTCCGCATCCTCTACATTCAGCCCGAATACGTCGATGAAGCACTGCTACGAACCATCGCTCGGCACGATAACATCTGCAACTACCTCGATATCCCTTTCCAGCACGTCGATGCCAAGTTGCTCAAATCGATGAATCGTATCGGTTCTTATGAAGCGTTCATGCAACTCATCGACCTTATACAGAGCATCCTTCCCACGGTCGCGCTTCGCACCACACTTATCGTAGGCTATCCTGGAGAGACCGATCAACAATTCGACGACCTCTGTGATTTCGTCTCTGAGATCGACTTCGATTACGTTGGTGTCTTCGCATTCTCACCTGAAGAGGGAACGCGTGCAGCATCGCTTCCCGATCAGATCGACGAAGAAACGAAACAAGAACGACTCAGGGCTCTCAGAGACCTGGCCGATACCGTCTCTCAGAGCCGCTTGACCCGTTTTGTCGACCAAGAAGTCGAAGTTCTTGCACTAGGCTATGAAGAGGATGGTCAGCTTATCGGACGAAGTCAGTATCAGGCACCCGATGTTGATGGCGTCACCTACCTAGACAGCGGAGAGCCCGGCCAGTTCGTGTCCGTGATCATCGAAG
>CABRGJ010000171.1 GCA_902470405.1 uncultured Eggerthella sp. | reverse complement strand
AAGGTGACCTCAGCAGAGCCAGAGCTATTTTGAGGAGTGAAGGTGGTGGTGCTGGTGAGCGTATTTCCTTCGCTATCGGCGAGCGCGACCGCTTCGTAGCCCTCCTCTTCAGAGCCTTCCTTTTTCATCAGTGTTCCCGTGAGGGTGTATGCTTCGCCGGGGATGAGGTTCGTGTAGTTGACCGTGTCGATGATATGCGCTTCGCTCTCGTTGAGGACATCATTATCGCCATCAGCGGCATCGATCGCAGTCGTAGCGATTCGGGGCTGGAGGATCGAAACGGTCTGTTCGCTGTTGTCCAGTTCGTGATGTTCGAGGATGATGTTGTCGTCCTGAAGAAGCGTCTCGTAGACCACCACATCAGAGCTTGCGACATCGGCTAGGTTCACCGGTATGCTCACCTCGGTCGTGCCGGTTCCTGCTGCAGCGGTGAACACGGTTTCACCAGCTGTCTCGGAAATGTGCTCGCCAGTGCTCTTATCGACCAGCGATGCGCGAAGCGTATAGGTAGCACCTTCGTTCAGATTGCCATAACGTATGTGATCGTTTATCGTGACGTGCTCATCTGCATGGAGGAGCTTGTCGTGGTCGATGCCATCCGACGCGACAGTGGATATCCAAGGGGCGATCTGATCTTGGTTTTCTACGACGCCAAAATCAAGATGTTGCTGGTCGCGGTAGATAGTGAAAGAGACCCTGATAAGCTTCAATCCTTCATTTGCCTCACAGGGAAGCTCCTCGAGCTCGTATGTGTCGAAGGGGAGCGCACCTAGTTCGTTGTGCACTTCGGTCATTGTTCCGTTCTTAGTCTGCCCGAACCAAACACCCCGATCGGCATTGTAGTCTCCATTGTCATTGCCATTCGTATTATGAGTGTGCTCGATCCAGGTTGATGAGGTGTCAACAGTGCCGTTGCTATCGCTCACAACGATATGGGATTCCCCGGTGGTTTGAGAGGTTATTTTGAACGGCACGCCCGCGAGGCGTTGCCCATCACTCTCACGTACTTTGATGAAATTGAGATCGCCTCGCTTCACCTGGTTCTTGAAAGCGGCACCCTCAGCACCCTCAGCGCTATCCGAGAAGCGGATGAGCTTGCCATCTTCTTTGATGGAGAACGAGCGAGGTGCGCTGTCAGATGTGGTGTATCCGTCCCCTGCCTGAAGTTCTCGAATCGTGTAGTTGCCATAGGGAAGTGCATCAGCGGCAGTTGCAGCCTTGCCTTCGGATACGGAGAGCATGGCGCAGACTTCGCCTGGCTGATAGAAGATGCCCTCTACGCATACTTCATGGGGATTGTCGTTTGTGATCGAAAAGGTAGTTCCATCGAGCGTAGCAGCACCGAGAGCACTTTGAAGGGCTGATTCTGCATCGCGTTTTTCAAGCTCGACGCCTCCGCGGATGACATCATCCGAAACGATTGGCGGGTCATAGCTCGAAAGCGATTCATTGCCATTCGGCATGCCGGTCACTTTACGGATGATCACGGAATCATTGAGCATGTAGCCAAGGGGCGCTTTCGTTTCGCGAATCTCGTAGGTGCCGATAGGAAGCGTGATAGCACCTGTGCTATCACGGTAGAAATCGTCACCAGAGAGCTTGCATCCCTCTCCTTTGCGCAGATCGATGACGCCATGCTCGTCGGTCTTCACGACCCAAGTGCGTAAGGGGTCTACCTTTGCGTAATCATCTTCGATCGTAGGATGGAACGAGATGGTGAACTCTGCTCCTTCGAACGAGCTTGCACCGCCTTGCACGTTATTGTGGTTTGCATCATAGGCATGATCGGCATCGTGTTTGGCAAGCAGCAGCGGAGTGTTGTCTGATTGAGGTACTTCATCGAGTGTCGCGGTTTTTGTGGTACCTGCGACCACCTTGACCTCGTGCGCTTGCGCATCGATCGCGAATCCCGCTGGTGCAGAGAGCTCTTTCAGGTAGTAGGTTGCGACGGGGAGCGCTTTGCTGCGCGCGCATCCTTGCGCATCGGTGGTGAGCGTTGCTTTCAGGTTCGTGCAGTCCGCATCAGTATAGATGCCATATTGGGCTCCTTCGAGTGAGTAGCAGGCGTTATTCGCTGATGTATCAGGCAGTGCGCTCTGCTTCTTTATTTCGAGATAGCCTGTCATGTTCTCGTGGACCTGGAAGGTTCCCATGATGCTCTGCATATTGTGGCCATCGATATCAGAGCAGACATCGAGGAAGAAGCGATAGCTTACGGTTTGGGTCGCGTAGTCAACGTTGGTTACCTCGACCCAGCCGCTTTGGACCTTAGGTTCGCCCGCACCGTTGTTGTCCACGTCACCATAGCAATCGCCCCATGCGAAATGAAGACCCTTCACCCAGTTATAGTCGTATGTTCCTCCACCAGGCGTGCGTACGGTGCCGCCTGGCGCGATATGGTTCTGATCGGCATTGACGACCTCCGGATTGCTGCAGTGATTGAAGTGGACAGCGAAGCCGTAAGTCCCGCTCTTTTCGGGCCAGCCCATCACTTGTGCCATGTTGCCACCAGGCTCGCAAGTACGGATGAGCGCTGAATCAGGATCGATCGTAAAACGTTCGCCGACAGCGGGATTCGCTGCGCTGAACAGCGCGAACAATGGTGGCTCGGAATTAACGGCGCACCCAGCATCTTCGCGTGTTGTCACGGCTTCAGTTTCGTCGTCGAGCGAGAGCGAGATCGGACCACCCAGAGGGGAGGCAGAAAGACTGATCGAGCCATTCTGGTAGACGTATTGCGTCAGCTTGCTGCCTCCTTGTGTGATCGTGATATTCTTCACGCGCGCCGCAAGCTCTTCATCATCGAAGAGCCTGAGATCGATGGTTTGCGTATCCGCGCTGAAGACGTGAGAAAGCTCAGCCTGAGAGGAGATGCCCTCGATAGTCTTGGAAATGGTGATATCAAGCGGTATCTCAAGGTTCTGTTGGTCGCTCGGAACATACCACACCACGGTAAGATCGGCATCCGCATAATGCTTCGGCAGCGATACGATGCCAGAATCCTCATCATAAGACGCTTCCTGCGTGATATCGTGGGCTCCTTTCCCTGTGGCGCTCGTGCTGGCATAGTCTTCGATCACGCGAAAGACGGCAGGATCGCTCGACGTGCGGAGGGCAGCAGGGAAAGCATTGGCGCGGATCGCGACAAGGTCGTTCT
>CABRGJ010000170.1 GCA_902470405.1 uncultured Eggerthella sp. | reverse complement strand
TCTCCCCTGGCTTGCTCTCGAATTGAGGTTTGATCAAGCCAAGAAAGGCTGTTTCCTTATGTGCGAGCGCAGCGAACACAGATACGAGCGATGCCATTCCGATGAATGAGAGATCGCATACGATCACATCGAATGGCGCACCAAGGCTTTCGGGCGATGCAAGACGGATATTGGTACGCTCGAACACACTCACACGCGCATCCTGCCTGATCTTCCAGGCAAGCTGTCCATAGTTCACATCAACACAAGCAACCTCAGATGCTCCTGCTTGCAAGAGACAATCGGTGAAACCCCCTGTTGAGGAACCGATATCAATGCAGCGCTTTCCAGTGACATCGACCGCGAACGCGCCGAGTGCACCTTGCAGCTTATGGCCACCACGCGACACGAAAGAGCGGCCCTTCGCATCTGAAGGATTCCTGCGATCCTTCGTCTTGATGAAGATATCAGCATAAGGCAAGACCTTGATGGCAGCACTTGTAACATACACGTCATCGACGCGCACCTCGCGCGCGATCACCGCACGAAGCACCGCATCTGCATCAGGGAAATATCCCTGCTCAACAAGTATTTCATCAAGTCTTCGCTTCTTTGTCATATTCTATCTGGATCGATCATGCCATGGTGCGTCGAGCAAGCGTTTCAAGCATCCATCGTACTATGCACTCAAGTCGTCTGGG
This sequence comes from uncultured Eggerthella sp., assembly GCA_902470405.1. Taxonomy (GTDB): domain Bacteria; phylum Actinomycetota; class Coriobacteriia; order Coriobacteriales; family Eggerthellaceae; genus Anaerotardibacter. The sequence continues at coordinate 2,478 of CABRGJ010000170.1, read as the reverse complement.
ATAGCGCCTTCATCGAGAATACGCAAGAATTGTCGTTCCGTCAGGATAGGCACGCCCAGCGTCTCTGCCTTCGTGCGCTTCGAGCCAGCATCTTGTCCGCAGATCACATAGCTCGTCTTCTTCGAGACGCTGCCTGAGACCTTCGCGCCCAACGCCTTCAAACGCTCACCCGCCTCATCGCGCGTCATACCTGATTCCACCAGGCTTCCTGTCAAAACGAACGTCAGCCCATCAAGAGGTTGCTCCCCGATCTCGGCGATCTCCTCAACGAGCACAAAACCCTCGGATTCCAGCCGTGCCAACACAGCTTGGTTCACTTCATTTGCCAAGAACGAATACACACTCTCTGCAATAACAAGCCCGATACCTGGTATCGCAGAGAGCTCTTCTACGCTCGCTTGTGAGAGCGCAGCAAGGGACGGATAGGCCTGCACCAGCACCTCTGCCGTGGTCTTGCCCACATGCCGAATGCCAAGGCCGAAGATGAGACGCGCGAGCGGACGCGTCTTCGATTCCTCAAGAGCAGCAATGAGTTTCTGCGCTACCGTCTCGCCGAGCAAGATCGGCTCGCCATCCTTGTTCACGCGATTCATGTCAAGTGCGGCCAACTGTGCTTCGGTCAGCTGATAATAGTCGGCGACATCCTTCACCTTGCCTGTCGCAAGCAGACGACTGATGATCTCATCGCCCATGCCCTCGATATCAAGCGCACCGCGACTAGCCCAATGAAGCAAACGTTCTTTCGCTTGTGCGGGACAATCGAGCGAAACACAACGATAGACCGCCTCGCCTTCCTCGCGCACAACAGGAGAACCACAGCTCGGACAGGTGGTGGGCATGTGCCAGGGCACCGAATCAGCAGGACGTAGCGAAAGGATCGGACCTAGTACTTCAGGGATCACATCCCCTGCCTTGCGCACCACAACCGTATCGCCGATGCGCAAATTCTTGCGCTCGATCTCATCACTATTATGAAGCGTCGCGCGTGCGACGACCGATCCCGCAACGCGTACAGGCTCAAGTTCAGCGACCGGAGTCTGCGCACCCGTACGACCTACCTGGATCGTGATATCGCGCAAGAGTGTCGTCTTCTCTTCGGGTGGGAATTTATAGGCGATAGCCCAACGCGGGGCACGTGCGGTATAACCAAGTTCACGCTGCTGGGCGAATGAATCGATCTTCACGACCACGCCGTCGATATCGTAGGCGAGTCCGTCGCGCATCTCAAGACAGCGTTTACAGAAATCAAGCACTTCCTGACGCGTTTCGCAGCGTTTCACATCAGGGTTCACGTGGAACCCGCAAGCACGCAGCCACTCGAGCAACTCCCATTGTGAGCCCGCTGCGATGCGCGTGTCATCGCCGATCGCATAGATGAACGTCGAGAGATCGCGATCAGCCGTTACGTGATAATCTTTCTGACGCAAGCTACCCGCGGCAGCATTGCGCGGATTCGCAAAGACTGCTCTGCCCTCTTCTTCAGCCTGGCGATTCAGCTTCTCGAAGCTCGCTTTTGACATATAGATCTCGCCGCGCACCTCAATAGGCTCATCCGCATTGACGATGCCCTCCATGCCCGCCTTTGTGATCTGTAGTGGAATATCACGCACCGTGCGTACGTTCACTGTTACATCCTCGCCCGTAGTGCCATCGCCACGGGTTGCAGCAACGATGAGCGATCCCTGATCATACGTAAGCGCAATAGAAGAACCATCGATCTTGAGCTCGCACACCACAGGAACGAATCGTCCGAAAGAGCTCTCCATGCGATCCATCCACGCTTCAAGTTCATCGGTATCGAGCGCATTATCGAGCGAGAACATGCGATTCGCATGACGTACGGGGTTGAACTGAGTAGCCACTGCGCCACCCACACGCTGCGTCGGTGAGGATGGATCCAGAAATTGCGGAAAACGCTTCTCCAGCTTATCTAGATCGCGCAAAAGAGAATCGAACGCTGCATCGGATATCTCAGGCGCATCCTTCACGTAGTAGAGATAGCTATGGTGCTCGATCTCATCACGCAGTTTCTGGATGCGCTGATAGGCATCGTCTTTGCTCACATCGCTCGTCATCGCAACATTCCCTCATCGTCGACCGAATCCAAGTATTCATGAAGCGCTTCAGGGAGCGCATCGATCACGTCTTCAGCGCATACGCTCACTTCTGTCATACATTCGGCTGCGATCAAACCCGCTTTCGCATGAAGTGCCACGCCGAGGAATGCTGCGGTGAACGGATCGAGCCCTTGCGCCAAAAGACCGCCGATCGCACCCGAAAGCACATCCCCCGTCCCCGCTTTCGCGAGGGCAGGCGTGCTGTGCGTGAATACCTCAGTCCGCGACCCATCGGAAATGATGGTCTCGGGACCCTTCAGGACCACGATCGCTTTATAGGAACGTGCAAGCTTCTCGGCCGCTTTATAGATGTCGTCGAGCAAGATGCCTGCAGGCTTTGCGAGTCGGGCCGCCTCACCTG
>CABRGJ010000169.1 GCA_902470405.1 uncultured Eggerthella sp. | reverse complement strand
TGAAGACGTCAACTTGCGCGTACTTGAAGAATTGAGCGATAAGTTGAAGATTGATGTTGGCTATTCTGATCATACTTCGGGCATTGAAGTCCCGATCGCAGCTGTAGCGCTCGGTGCCAAGGTCATCGAAAAGCATTTTACGCTCGATAAGTCCATGGAGGGGCCGGATCATGCTGCAAGTCTTGATCCAGCCGAGCTGCGAGAGATGGTTTCTTCCATACGGCATATAGAGTCAGCATTAGGCTCTTCGGAGAAAGTAGTCACCGCTTCGGAGGAAGCGAATCGCATCGTTGCGAGGAGGAGCATCGTCGCAAAGTGCGATATAGAGGCTGGCGAGCGGTTCAGCGAAGACAATCTAACCACCAAACGACCTGGTGATGGCCTGGATCCGATGCTTTGGCCAAAGATCATCGGATCGGTTGCGCCAAGGCCATTCAAAGCTGACGAGAAGATATTGCTATGAGCGTTGTTGCGATTTCGACGACTACACGTGCCGAATGGGGGCTTTTGCGACCATTTGCTGTTGCCTTGCAGGATCTGGGAGTTGAGGTTAGGATCGTCGCTAGTGGAACCCATCTCTCTCATGAGTACGGTTTTACTATCAGCGAGGTAAAAGAATCGGGATTGCCAATAGATGCTGAGATCCCAATACTTGCTGATGGTGACGATGCCTTAGCTGAAGCGATGACGATGAGCAATGCTTTAGGAGGGTTTAGCAAGTATTTTGCTTCAAGAAGACCAGATGCTCTATTGGTCCTTGGCGATCGGTTCGAAACGTTAGGTATAGCTGAAGCAGCGTTTCTTGCTCGCATTCCTATTTTTCATATTCATGGTGGTGAGGTCACCGAAGGAGCTATTGACGACGCATTGCGCCATTGCATTACAAAGCTTAGTACTCTGCATTTTACTAGTACAGAGGAATACAAGAAGCGAGTTATACAGCTTGGCGAAGATCCATCAAGGGTATTTAATGTTGGTGCTGTCGGAGTCGAAAATGCACTTCAGGTCGATCGCCTGGATCATTCCTCGTTAGAAGAATCCCTAGGCATTGTGTTGCCGCGGCCGTATGCGATCATGACATATCATCCAGTTACGCTTGCCGAGGAAGATCCTGTCGATAAACTTGACCAGCTCTTAGCTGCGATCCAAAAAAAGCAAGAGATCTTCTTCGTTGCCACAAAAGCAAATGCTGATGCTGGAGGGCGTGCTATCAACGAAAGACTAGAGTCTTTCGCAAGATCAAATGCGAATCTCGCTCTCTTTGACTCACTGGGATCCCAGCGTTACCTGAGCGCTATTTCACGAGCGGCATTTGTCATAGGCAATTCATCAAGTGGTCTTTTGGAGGCTCCAGCATTTGGCGTACCAACGGTGAATATAGGAGCGCGACAAAAGGGGCGAATAAGACCTAAGAGCGTTATTGATTGCAAAGAGGACACAGAATCGATTCTATGCGCAATAGACAGAGCGCTCGAACCTGCTTTCCGCGCGAGTATCCAGATGATGGATAACCCTTATGGGAAAGGTGCAACATCGAGAGAGGTAGCAAAGATAATCGTTCGTGCTCTGTCGAAGCCAATTAATCTAGAAAAGGCCTTTTTCGATCTAACGCCATGTTCTTGATCGAGATACGATGAGATCATGATTTGGCGGAATGCAAATTGGTAGGTAAGATATAAGCAAGAATAAGATTCGGTCGACGCTAACAAGCAAAAAAGGATGCAATTAGTGGCTAAGAAAATGATCAGCATTGCTATTCCTTGTTATAACGAGGAAGGAAATATTGAAGAACTCTACCGAAGAGTTAATACGGTTATGGCAAGCTTGCCAGAGTATGAATACGAGTTTGTTTTCATCGACAATAAGTCAACAGATCGTAGTCGCGAGATCTTAAGGAAGTTGGCCGAAGATGACTCGCATGTAAAAGCGATTTTCAATCAGGGAAATTTCGGTCCGGGGCCTTCAAGCGCTCATGGTCTTTTGTCTTGTGAAGGCGATGCGGTAGTTGGGATGGCTTGCGATCTGCAAGAACCCCCCGAGCTTATTCCTCAATTTGTGAAAAAATGGGAAAGCGGCTCTAAAATCGTCATGGCTCGCAATCCTGAAAGCGAAGAACGCGGGCTGATAAAGCATTTCAGGAATTGGTATTACGAGCTGATCGAACGTTTTTCTGGTAAGAAGGGATTTCGTCATGCTGCGGGCTTTGGTCTTTATGATCAAAGTGTATTAGATGAATTGAGGGCAGGCGGGGATCCTTGCCCGAATCATCGTCTGACGTTTATGCGCCTTGGCTATACGCCGGATTACGTAGATTTTAAAAAGCCCGAAAGAGTATCCGGGAAGTCGAGTTACAGTTTCCTTGAGTATTTTGGTGTCGCTGTTGAGTCTGTTGTGACGTTGTCTCGCCGACCCGTTCATATCATTTCTTGTTTTGGGGCAATATCTGCGATCATCTTCGCGCTCCTCTTTGTCGTGATGCTAGTGCTTTCTATCGTGCAATCATCATTCGTCTTTTTTGGCCTTATGATTGCGTCGTTAGTATGTATGGGTTTGTCGCTTACCGTATTGGCGCTGGGTATTGTCGGCACCTATGCGGCTCTTGCTTTTGAGTGGGCGAGATCTTCTCCTCTTGTTATTGAGGAAGAGCGACTGAATTGGGATGAGCAGGATGGTGCTTTATCATGAAGATGAGCTTATCGCTTGATGGCCTGCAAGACTATGTCAAGCAGCAGTGCAGGCATTTCTTCCCCGATGATGGGAAATGTCTGGACTCTGCGAAGAATGCACTTGCGCTTGATGAGGCGCTTGCAAGAACAGAGGAATGTTTTAGACATATCACGCTTCGTAATTACGCCGATGAGGACGGCGCGCTATTTTCTCATCTTCATTCAGATCAATACTCGATGTTCTTGTATTTTTATGCGAATTCTCTTTGGAAGACTGCAGAAAATGAAGATTTTGCAAGGAAGCTAACGATTCTCAATAGGGCGATTTCGGGAACCTTTGTTTCCTACAAGTGCCCTCTACCGCCGCATTTTCTGTTTGGACATGCAGTTGGAACAGTGATCGGGAATGCCTCTTACGGAGATTGCGCTGTCTTCTTCCAGAACGTCACCGTGAATACAGGCGATGATCAAGCAGGGGGGGGGTCGTTGCTTCCGAAGATCGGAAAC
>CABRGJ010000168.1 GCA_902470405.1 uncultured Eggerthella sp. | reverse complement strand
TACTGGATGCTTCCCGCTTTCTCCATGATGCCCACTGCTTCTTCGAGCAGCGCTTGATCTTTCGTGCGTGCTGAAAGGAGCTCGATAAGACGATCGCGCTCGGGCGAATGCGTAAGGGCATGCACGACGATGAGCGTACGCTTGCCTTCTGTGATATCGTTGCGGAAATCCTTCTTGGTCTGCTCTTCAGTGCCAACCAAGTTCAGCACATCGTCTTGGATCTGGAACGCAAGACCCGTGTCCAGACCGAACTGTCGGAGGCCTTATATCTGCTCTTCGCTACCGCCGCCCACTATTGCGCCGACCGCAAGCGGCACCGCGCCCGAATAGTGCGCGGTCTTATGGATCGCCATGGTGAAGTAGTCTTCCAGTGCAAGATCGTAGCGACCATCCTTTGCCCAACCGATGTCGAGCGCCTGGCCTTCTACGGTGTACTGCGCCATCGAGACAAGCTCGAGCGCAACGCGCACTTTGGTCGCATCATCAAGCAACGGATCGCGCATGACGATACCGTTCACGATAGAGAGCGCCAAATCGCCCGCGTTGATAGCAAGCCCTTCCCCAATGCGCAGGTGCATGCAAGGCTCGCCACGACGAAGCTCAGCTTCATCGGCAATGTCGTCATGGATGAGCGCGGCGGTATGGAAGTGCTCGATAGCAGCTGCAGAAGAGAACGCCCGACGATGATCGCCCCCCACTGCATGTGCTGCTGCAACGCAGATGAGCGGACGATGGCGCTTGCCACCGTTCTCGGAATATTGCAAGAGCGGACCATAGAGATAGCGCTCCATATCGACATGCGTTCCAGTAGGGATGAGCGCATTGATGACCTGACCAGCAAGATCGGCATATTCGTTCAGGAATCGCTCGAAGATCTGCGTATCGCCCGAACCCGCTGAAGGCGCGAGCTGCTTGGCATGTTCGAACATCTGGACGATCTCTTGTGAATTCAACAACTGATCGACGGTGGCTGCCTGAGACATAGAGCCTTACTTTCCTTGCATGGTCGTGCGAATAACATGTTTGCGCGAGATATTCTGCGAGCCTTCGTGTCGGATCCAAGAGGGTCTCAAGACTGCAGAACTGGTAGGAGCGGTGGGACTCGAACCCACAAGCCCTAGGGCGGCGGATTTTAAGTCCGCTGCGTATGCCAATTCCGCCACGCTCCCGTTCGCGTCAAGCTTTTTCATCATAGCAAAAGATACACACCGCAAACAGGTATCTTCGATGAATTGCAATGTGTGGAATACAAGGTTAGAGCAGCAAGAAGAGCTTAGCTAATAGAAAGCCGATCAGGCCACAACCAGGAAAAGTGAGGATCCATGTCAAGACCATGTTGCCCGCCATGCTCCAACGTACCGCACGAATACGCCTCGAAGCGCCAACGCCCATGATGGCGGTGGTGGCGGTATGCGTGGTTGAGACCGGAAGGCCCGTGAAGGTAGCGAGCGCAAGACACGCAAACGTGGTGGTGCTGGCTGAAAAGCCCTGATACGGCTCGAGCTTTGCCATATCCATGCCCACCGACTTGATGATCTTCTTACCGCCGATCGCGGTGCCAAGTCCCATCGCGAGCGCGCAAAGGATGATGAGCCACAGCGGGAAGACGACGTTCGAGGCATCCATGCTGCCCATTGCGAGCATGATACCGAGCATGCTGATAGAGAGGAATTTCTGACCATCTTGCGCGCCATGCATGACAGCAACGCCTGCACCTGTGAAGATCTGTGCGATCCGCCATTTGTTCTGCAGCGCACGACGATCAGCCCGTCTGAAGAGCTTCTCGAGCATCTTCGTGAATAACCAGCCTCCGCCAAAACCGCATAAGGTCGAGACGACCAGACCGTAAATGACCTTCATCCATTCGCCGCCATTCACGCCCGCAAGTCCGCCCTGCAGCGCGATAGCAGCACCCGTAAGACCAGCGATGAGCGAATGACTTTGAGAAGAAGGGATGCCAAAGAACCAGGTGACCACGCCCCATACGATGATGGCGACCATAGCCGCCGCAAGGGCAAGCAATGCATGATGCGCGTTCCCTCCGAAATCGACCATGTTGAAGATGGTCTGAGCGACCGCAGACGAGAGCGCAGTAATGAGCACCAGGCCAACGAAATTGCAGATAGCAGCCATGATGATGGCGGGGCCTGGCGAGAGCGAGCGCGTTGAGACCGCTGGTGCGATAGCATTTGGAGCATCGGTTGCGCCGTTGACAACGGTCGCACCGAGCGTAAGAACAAGGATGACGATAAGCACTGGGTTAGACCCGAGCATCGATAAGAACGTTCCTAGATCAAGCACTGGTGCTGCCTTTCGTCATTACACAACGCCAGATATTCTAGCGCACTTCTTGCGCAAGGATACGCACAGCAATGTTTCTAGGCTTGAATCTTTTCGCTCTCGGTCATGATGATGCCTTGTAAGATGTCAGATTCACTCACCGTAAACGATGAGTGACCCAGCACCTGAAGGACGCATTGCAGGATGAGCATGCCTGCCACGATAACGCTCGCGCGCTTCGGTTCGAGACCGACCACGTTCTTACGCTCATCTTCGGTCATGCTCGCAAGTCTACTAAGGACCGCATCGAGCGTCGCTGCGGGCACAATAGCCTTATGTACGCGCGCGGGATCGTACGTCTTCATAGCAAGGTCAACCGACACAACACTGGTGGCCGTACCTGCCACCGCTACAACACGCTGGAGCGCATGCAAGTCGATCATACCCTCAAGCAACATCGAGAATGATTCACGTAAGTAGGTGCGCGCAGCGGCCAGCTCTTCTGCGGTTGGCGGATCATGGCGGATGAACATCTCGGTGATGCGCCTGCAACCGATATCGAAAGAATGCGCGAACTCCACCCCACTTGCCGCGCTACCAAGGATGACCTCGGTCGAACCACCACCCACGTCGACAACCGCGATATGCTCTCTGGGAAATTCAGAGGACGCACCGCGAAACGACAGGTCGGCCTCAAGTTCGCCTGGGATGATGTTGAGCGTCACGCCATATTCGGCCAACTTGGCCACCAGTTCATCGGAGTTGTTCGCATCACGCGCGGCGCTCGTTGCGATCGCAGTGATAGGGATCTCGTTGAGACCTTCTTCATACGCGATCGCCTCACATAACGCCTTATAATCCCCAACACAGGCAACAACGCGCTCGATAGCATCTGGGCGCAATACGCCCGTTTGCGAAACACCG
>CABRGJ010000167.1 GCA_902470405.1 uncultured Eggerthella sp. | reverse complement strand
GAGAATCTCCTCTGAAATGCTTACATCTTGCGAATAATCAACACTCGCAACCCATAGACGCAGCACATCGGCACCATACTTATCCATTACCTCAGCTGGATCGATACCATTGCCAAGCGACTTCGACATCTTATGGCCGTTCTCGTCTACCGTGAAGCCACAATGCATGACCGCCTTGTACGGCGCTTGATCATAGGCACCGATCGAGGTGAGCAAGGAGGACTGGAACCAACCGCGGTGCTGGTCTGAGCCTTCAAGATACAGATCAGCTGGAAAATGAAGACCGGGGCGCTTCTTGCAGACCGACGTATGGGATACACCGCTCTCCCACCAAACATCCAAAATATCGGATTCAGGGATGAGCTCCGTACAACCACATACTTCACAAGCCGTACCCGCTGGAAGGTATTCAGCAGGACTTTCAGTGAACCACGCATCAGAACCTTTTTCCTCGAAGAGCTCGATGACCGCATCGAAGGTTTCAGCAGTCGCGATCGTACTGCCGCATTTAGCGCACTTGAAGACCGGAATGGGAACACCCCATGAACGCTGACGTGAGATACACCAGTCAGGACGTTCGGCCACCATCGAGCCGATGCGATTCTTCGCCCATTCAGGCACCCATTGCACGTCGTTATCGATCGCTTTCAGTGCTTCAGTGCGCAGGTCGTTCTTATCCATCGAGACGAACCACTGATCGGTCGCACGGAAGATGACCGGCTGATGACAGCGCCAACAATGCGGATAACTGTGCGTGATATCCACATGAGCGACCAGAACACCCTGTTCGCGCAGCCATTCGATGATCTTCGGATTCGCATCATCAACATCCAGACCCGCAAAAGGACCCGCTTCGTCGGTGAGCACGCCGTTATCGTCTACAGGCATGAGGATCGGAATGTCGAATTCCAGGCCAACCAGATAGTCGTCCTGGCCATGACCTGGAGCAGTATGGACCGCGCCCGTACCAGAATCGAGCGTGACATGATCGCCATAGATGATCAAGCCCTTCAGATCTTGACGGATCGGACAGGTATACGTAATGCCACAGAGTTCCTTACCCTTCACAACGATCACTTCTCCACTGGAATCGCGAATGGGATCGAAATCTTCCCAGCCTGCCGTCTGAGCCACATCTTCAAGCAGATCGTAAGCGAGGATGGTGGTGAAATCGGGCGTGCGAACCATGATGTAGTCGGCATCGGGTGCCAAGCAGACAGCAGCATTGGCAGGCAACGTCCAAGGCGTGGTGGTCCAGATGAGCACGTTGACCGGCGCCGTAACGCCTGCCGCTTCGAACGCAGGGGGCACAGTATCGAGCTTGAAGTTCACGAAGATAGAAGGTGAGACCTCATCGCCATATTCGATCTCAGCTTCAGCGAGCGCAGTATGGCAGTTCTTGCACCAATGGATGGGCTTACGACCACGATAGACCGATCCATTCAAATACATATCCTTGAAGATCTCAACATTGCCCGCTTCATAATCATGTGTGAATGTGAGGTACGGATGATCCCAGTCAGCGTTCACGCCCAAGCGCTTGAAACCTTCGCGCTGGATATTGACGTACTTCTCCGCCCATTCGCGACAAAGACGACGAAGCGTTGGCTGATCGATCTTCGCCATCTTCTCTGGACCAAGCGTCACCTCGACCATATGCTCGATAGGCTGACCATGGCAGTCCCAACCAGGAATATAAGGCGAGAAGTATCCGCGCTGAGCATGGCTCTTCACTACGAAGTCCTTCAAGATCTTATTGAAGGAATGACCAAGATGGATCGGGCCATTCGCATACGGAGGACCATCGTGCAAGATGAACGGACGACCATCCTTGTTCTTCTCCAGTACCTTATGGTAAATGTCGATGTCGTTCCAGAAATCCAGTCGCGCAGGCTCATTCTTGGGGAGATTGCCGCGCATCGGAAAATCGGTTTCGGGCAAATTCATAGTGTCTTTGTAACTATTCGTCACGACATGACCTTTCTTCGACCATCTTGTAAGGGTTACAAGTTGAATAAACTATCTGATTATAGCTCTTATCCCTGTACATAACTACTATAATGACGAGGTTCGGGCAAAGAGGCGGACGAACGTAAAATGCCAGCTCGAACCACTATGCTCATAGATTCAAGGAGGACGACCACATGTCATTCAAGATCGTTACGGATTCTTGCTGCAATCTACCAGAAGAACAGATCGATGCGCTCGACCTCACGGTCTTTCCGCTCGTTTTCATGATCGACGGCATTCAACACCAAAGCTATCTGAAAGGCCAGGTCACCGACCTCAAACAATTCTACGATCACATGCGTGAGGGCAAGGTGTTCACCACATCCCTACCCAATCTTGCCGACGCCCAGTGCGAACTCGAGGCCATCCTCGAAACAGGAGACGATGTGCTCTACCTTGGCTTTTCGAGCGGGCTTTCGGGAACGTTCGAAGCGATCAGGAGCCTTGGTGAAGACCTGCAACAGCGCTTTCCTGAACGCACTATCATCACCATCGATACGCTTGCAGCATCGCTTGGTCAGGGGCTGCTCGTCTACTATGCAGCAAAGATGAAAGAAGAGGGCAAAAGTCTCGATGAGGTCGCAGCTTGGGTAAACGAGAACATTCTGCATATGTGCCACTGGTTCACGGTCGATGATCTGATGTTCCTCTATCGCGGTGGGCGCGTTTCGAAAACAGCTGCCTTCGCAGGAAGCCTTCTGAGCATCAAGCCCGTACTCCACGTCGACGATGAAGGGCATCTTATCCCCATGGAGAAGACACGTGGTCGCAAGAAGAGCATTCGCCACCTGTTCGATCACCTGAAGGAAACGCACTTCTCGCCGCTTTCCAACCAGATGCTCGCCATCTCGCACGGAGACTGTCTTGACGATGCGCTCGAGTTGAAGAAGATGATCGAAGATGAATATGGTCCACAACAGTGGATCATCAACTACGTCGACCCAGTCATCGGCGCACATTCAGGACCTGGCACGCTCGCGCTCTTCTTTCTTGGCGACCATCGTTGATCGATCCAAGGCAGACTCATCCACGCGATTCGAGAAAGATCGCTAATACGGGCGCTCTACGATGAGATTGCGTAGTGTCGAGATGAGCTTCTCATTCTCTTCGTGTGAACGGATGCATACCAAGAAATAACGATTTGCCTCGATACCAGGAATGCCCGTCAAGTCACGCAATGCGAAACCGGCAGTTTGCA
>CABRGJ010000166.1 GCA_902470405.1 uncultured Eggerthella sp. | reverse complement strand
TCGTGATGACGATATCGCTCTTTGCTGCCTGTTCCGCATAGACGCGCTGCGTACGTGCTTGTTCGTCTTCGTCAAGTTCGCGCGCATAACCATCGCTCGACTCCTGGGAGACTGGGATCTCTACGAACGTAGCTCCTAACGAGCGGACTTGGTCGGCCACATCGGCGCGAACATCAGTAGCAAACACCTCTGCGCCCATGGATCCGGCAGTTACGATCGCTGCGAGTCCTGCAACCCCGACGCCGATCACGTAGGCCTTCGCAGGAGCAACTTTGCCTGCAGCGGTGACCGCACCCGCAAACTGACGACTGAAGACGCTCGCAGCTTCGATGACCGCACGATAACCTGCAACGTTCATAAGCGATGAGCGCACATCGAGCGCCTGAGCACGAGAGATGCGCGGAACGGCATCGAGCGCAAGCGCCGTGATACCACGACCGATGCAGACCCCGAGCAATTCATGATTGTTCTCTGGATCGAGACGCGAAAGAAGTGTCGCCCCGCGCTTCATGAGCTTCACTTGCTCGAAAGACGGTGCGTCCAGACAGACCACGAGGTCGCAAGTCCATGCTTGCACAGCATCGACAATGCGCGCACCTGCTTCTTCGTAGCGTTCATCAAAATAGCTCGCAAGCTCGCCCGCACCCGTTTCGACCGCGACCTCGTATCCGAGCTTCATGAGTTTCTTCACGGTATGAGGCGTGGCAGCCACGAGCGTTTGACCTGCACGTGTTTCTTTTGGTATGCCGATGAGCATGATTTCGATCCCCCTCATATTTCGAGAGATTCATTATAGCGTCACCGCGAAGCATATCGTCGCTGACCAGCAGAGCTTTAACGATTCGTTGATTTCGTCCGCGCTCCCCCAGAGAACAAGACACGACCTACGGTTACGAGAAGCGCATCGCTTCATCACAACTTGGAATCGAACAGAATGCTTCGCCTATGATGAGCGGACAGGCGCGCTACGATGAAGCAACAACCATAATGAACATAGGGTGCGAAAATCGCATTTCGAATACTAAAGGAGCCATGCCCGTGTCCGCTCATCCACAACCCCAATCAGCTGAAGACCTGCAGTGCCACATCGATTCGATGCGAGCATTCTTCGACTCAGGCGCAACGCTCGACGTGAGATTCCGTTTGCAACAGCTTTCTCGCCTGAAGACGTGGCTCAAGCTACATGAGCACTCTGTGCTCGATGCGCTCGAGCAAGATCTGGGGAAGACGCCGTTCGAGGGCTATATGTGTGAACTCGGACTCGTTTACGACGAGATCAACACCATGAAAAAGCACCTGCGCAAATGGGCTCGTCCTTATCCTGTTGCAACACCGCTTGCGCATTTTCCTGCGACCTCGAAGGTCTATCCGCTTCCTTTCGGTGTTGCAGCGATCCTCTCTCCTTGGAACTACCCGATCAATCTTAGCTTGATCCCCTTTGTTGACGCACTGGCAGCGGGCAACTGCATCCTCTTGAAGCCCTCGCGCACTTCAGCAGCAACAAGCAAGTTGCTCGTCGATATGTGCGCTGAATTGTTCGACTCGCGCTACGTCCTTGCCGTATGTGGGCCTCAAGTGAACGATTGGTTGCTGGAGGTTAACGTGGATAAGATGTTCTTCACAGGCTCACCGAACGTTGGCCGCAAGATCATGACGGCTTGTGCGAAGAATCTTACGGATGTGACACTTGAGCTGGGCGGTAAAAGCCCTTGCATCGTAGATGCATTCGCGAATATCCCACGCGCCGCTGAACGCATCGCATGGGGCAAGTGCCTGAATTCAGGACAGACCTGCGTCGCTCCTGATTATCTGCTGGTACATGAGAGCGTTGCAGGCGAACTGACAGAAGAACTCGATAACGCGTTCAAAAAGTATTTCGGCAACGACATCCTTACGAACCCAGAATTCCCGCACATGATCTCAAGGCATCATTTCGATCGCGTTTGTGCTCTCATCGACGAGCGCAGCGCGAATGCGCGTATAGCGATCGGAGGCAAGCGCGATGCAAGCACTCTGAAGATCGAGCCGACCGTGATGACGGGCATAACGCTCGATGACCCCATTATGGGCGAAGAGATATTCGGGCCTGTGCTGCCCCTTCTCACCTGGCGCAAAGTCGATGATATCGTCCAGGTCACTGAACAATTCGGATATCCACTCGCCTGCTATATCTTCAGTGATGATGCGGATTTTCAGAATTATTTGCTTCATCGTATTCCCTTTGGTGGCGCGACCATCAACGACACGATCATCCATCTGGCGAATAATCACATGGGCTTCGGCGGATTTGGACACTCAGGCATCGGCGCTTATCACGGCAAGGTTGGATTCGATTGCTTCACGCACTACAAGTCGACCATGAAGAAAACGCCGCGTATCGAGATCCCTTTTCGCAATGCGCCCTATGCTGGCAAATTGCCGATCCTGAAATTCTTCATGCGCTAGAAAGATGCTCCCGAACAACTGCAAATACTGTTCATACAAAGCCCGCAAAGCCTATACTGACAATATGGTCATGAAGAAACACTACGAGCGCATCATCGTTGCATGCGCATTTTTATTGCTGTTCGTGAATGTTGGTTTCAACTCAACCTCGTTCGCCATCTACCAATCTCATATCGTCGACCTACCAGGCGTTGGTGACGTAGGGGGCTCGGTCGTCGTTACGATCCGCACACTCGTGGCGTTTATCTGCATGTTCTTCACGGGCATCTTCTATCGGCGCGTGAACCCGCGCATTGGATTCTTCATCGCAACCCTCTTCACTGCCGTCGCTTTCGTTTTGTTCGGCTGCGCACAGTCATTCGTAGGCCTTTGCGTCGCAGCGCTCTTCGGAGGCGTCGCTTATGGGTTCGGTGGCATGGTCGCCTCAACCTACTTGATTGGCAATTGGTTTCGCGGCAAAGTGGGCTCTGTTTCCGGCATCGCTACGATGGGCAGCGGAGTAGCGTCGATCGTCATTCCGCTCATGGCAGGCTGGCTCATCGACTCCTTTTCGCTGTCGACCGCCTTCTACGCCGAAGCTGGATTCGCCCTGATTCTAGCATTGTTGCTGTTGATCTTCGTACGCATAAAACCCCAAGATGTCGGGCTCGAACCGATCACTCACCAGAAGGAATCGTCCGACGCAGAAGCCCCGCCGGACACCCTTCATAGAAAGCATCCCCATTTCCATTTCCATCGCGTACATCACTCACATCATGCAGGACC
>CABRGJ010000165.1 GCA_902470405.1 uncultured Eggerthella sp. | reverse complement strand
GCTCACACCAGAAGAAGAAGAGGTCATGCTTGCTCTTGAAGCGGCATTCATGGGCTGCGAGAAATTGCAGCGCCATGTCGATTTCTTGCTCGAAGTCGGAAGTCTCTACACTATTTATAATGGCAATCTGCTCTTCCATGCGTGCGTTCCGCTCAACCCCGATGGATCGCTGAAGGAAGTCGATGTCTACGGAACGATCTATAAGGGTCGTGCGTTGTTCGATGTTCTCGATCAGTATGTGCGCGATGCTTTCACCAGTTCAGACCCTGAAATTCAACGTCGTGGCAAAGATCTCATCTGGTACATGTGGCTTGGGTCGGGCTCTCCGCTCTTCGCAAAGAGCAAGATGGCAACCTTCGAGATCTACCTTATCGCCGACAAGGCCGCGCGCAAAGAAGTGAAGAATTCTTTCTATACGCTTTTTGATGATCAGGCAGTATTCGATGCGATCTTTGAAGATTTCGGACTTGACCCTGAAACGGCTCATATCATTTGTGGACATGTGCCCGTTAAGGTGAAAGATGGCGAAGACCCCGTAAAGTGTAACGGCCGAGTCTTCACGATCGATGGCGGCTTTTCAAGCGCATATCAGGGTACGACAGGGATTGCTGGCTTTACGCTCATCTATAGCTCGCAAGGGTATTTCCTTGATGCTCATCAGCCACTTTCGTCTACTGAAGAGGCGATCGAGGAGTGCCTGGATATCTTCTCTGAGCGTCGGGAGATCGAGGTGGCGCCTGCCCCTATCCTCGTTGCAGACACTGATGCAGGTATGTGGATAAAAGACCAGGTCGAAGCCCTAGAACAGCTCATTGCCGCTTTTGAATCCGGTCTTCTTCTCGACTAGTTTTACCCTGTCGAGCAGCCCTTGTCCTGAACAGCAACTATACTTGCTCGGTAATGCTCAACTCTTCCAGACGGCCGCCTCGCGCGGCCGTCTTTGTTTTGCTGCCTGTGCAATTTGATGCGTTTGGGGAACCAGACGCTCATGCAAGTTCTTTCTTCAGAGAAGGGCATTTTGCTACGAACGCAAATAGATAAAACCGCAGTTCTAAACCTTGTAATACCCTCTCTCCTTCATGAATTCACGCGACCTTGGGGTCATTCCGAGGCAAAGTAGCCCCCTAGAAGGGCTCTCAGGCGGTCGTTTTTCGGCATGCTGCCCTCGTTTGAGGTGCTTCTTTCGAGATCTTCATACGGGCTTGAAGCAAAATCACGTTCATATGCGCGTTTGCTCTTATACATACGTCCATGCCTTCGCCTGTGCCTGCACTCATACTTGGCTCATGCCTGCACCCGCGCCTGTGTTCATGCCTACGCAGGCACTTTATTCTTGCTTTACGCATCTCTTTCTTGCATTAGATATCTAGTTCGTGGTGCATAAGCCAGGCTTTCTATGCTCAACTCCGTTATCGCACTGCGGTAACGGAGTTTTTGCGCCTGTTTGCGATCACTTTCGTTTGTTCTGGTCTGCTCTCATTCGCTCTCGTTCGCCCCCTTCTATCTTCGTCTGCTTTTGTTTTCCGTCTGCCTTCGACGGCTTGAAGATCAAGTAACACCTTCGATCATTCGACGAATCTTCTTCCAGCAGCAAAACTTCCAACAAAAGCCAATAATCGGAAGAAAAATAAAATAACTTACGTAAAACACTACAAAAGCAGTGACAAAAATGAAAAACCGTCTATAATAAAAAAAAATCAGAAAATACTATTGCTTTATTTCTGAATATGCTATAATTACGGAAGAGAAAACAGCGGATAGTGTATGAACAAGGATTCGAGAAAAAATTCGACTGAGATCCATCAGTGGCCTTCGATTTCTTACGAAGAACTTGTTTGGCAGGAAGGCAACGGCAGCAATGCCAAGGGAGTTGAAGACAACGCCCGCAAGAATGCCAGCGAGTCCACTGAGAAGAGCAAGGGAGAATTCGGATTCGGTTCAGTTCGCTTGAACCGCAGCACTGAAATGAAATACCAGGCTGCACTTCCGCTGTTGATCGCCGACCGAAGCGTGACGATCCCGGAAGATCTGTCAACACGCATCAGCGCGGTTCTCGTTGAGATGGCTCGTTTCGACGTCGAACTCGCGCAGCGCGCAGACAATGTTCCGACCATGCTTCTGCGGAGCGAAAGCTCAGCGAGCTCTCAGATCGATCGACTCACCTCGACCGCTCAGAGTGTTGCACTTGCAGAGCTTTATCCGAAGGCGCCGAGCGACGCTCGACTTGTGGTGGCGAACATGATGGCAACTGAAAAGGCGCTGCAGTTGGCTCCCGGGTTGACCCTGGAAGGGATCGAGAGCGTTCACTCAGTCTTGATCGGCGAACAGCAGATTGACAACCAAACCAATTCGGCCCTTGAAAAGCTACGCCAGAAACCGGTCTGGTTAGGGGGCACATCCTTCACTCCTCATACCGCACTATTTGTGCCCCCAGCTTTTCATCGTGTTCCTGAATACATGGCGGATCTGATCGAATTCGGCACTCGATCTGATCTGGACCCCGTAGTGAAGGCAGCCATTCTTTATGCACAGTTCCAAACTGTTCATCCGTTCCTCACCTCGAATGGCCCAACCGGCAGAGCCCTGATTCATCACATCCTGAGGGAAGGTGGAGTTCTTTCATCAACTCTCATTCCGGTCTCTGTCGGTTTCCTTCACAACATCGATTCCATGCTCGATGCGCTTCATCTCTATCGCGAAGGCGATCCGCTCGCCATTGTCGAAGAGCTCGTCTCCGCTCTGGAGGTTGCTCTCTTCGTCAGTCGCGTTACTGAATCTTCGATCGAATCAGTCCTTGAAGATTGGGATGAGATGGTCGGCCATCGCAAGGGATCGAAGATTCGACAGTTGCCCAAAACGTTAGTGAAACAACCAGTTGTGAATTCAGCTTATTTGGCAAGCAGCTTGGGGGTTACGCAACGAACGGCAACCACGCTTATCCTTCGCGCTTGCGAATATGGAATGCTCCGAAAGATGGGCAAGAAAGAGCGCGGCGACTTTTATCAGTCTGATGCCATTATCAATGTTCTTGATGAGATCAACGAGGCGAGCACTTTTAGGACGATTCGCATCGCGTAGATTTCACAATCGAATTACGTGAAACGTGTGCGAGTAAATAGTGCGAAATTTGGTTTGGAAGATCGATCAGTTTTCTCGATTTAATCCTTTGCTCTGGATGAGGCGACTATTGAGAACCTTGTCTTTGAACGATCTGACTGAATGATCTATTTGAATGA
>CABRGJ010000164.1 GCA_902470405.1 uncultured Eggerthella sp. | reverse complement strand
AAGCATAGCTTTTCAGAAGCGCTGACTCGAGACGTGTCGATTCCCCGTTATCGAGCATGCTCACCACGCGATACAGGCGCGTACGCACATTCTCGAGGATGTTCTCCATCGCAACCAGATGATCTTGGATCGCACCCAGCTTGCCGATCGGTTTTTGGAAGCAGATGCGATCTGAGCAGTATGCACCAGCGTCATTCATGACCGCCTGTGCCTGCCCTAATGCTTGAGCAACAACCAAACAGCGTTCGAATTCAAGCTTCTTCATGAGCAGCTTCCAACCCTCTCCTGGAGCGCCGATGCGCATATCTTCTGTAAGGACCACATTATCGAAGAAGCAATCGACAAAGGGGATGGTCTGCTGACCGACCTTATCAAGATGACCGATAGTGAATCCTTCTGCCTCATTGGGAACGAGCCAAAGAGAATACTTGTCATTGTCGTAAGAAGGGTCCTCGTCTTTTGCGATAACGATCGTGTAAACAGAAAGCCCGCCAAGCGTTACCCAGGTCTTCTGGCCTTTCAACAAGTAGGTGCCGTCTGGCTGCTTGGTCGTGATGCAGGTCATCGCATTGTTGTCAGAACCCGCTGCAGGCTCAGAGATAGCCGTACAAGCGATGCAGGTGCTCTCAACGTTTTCGATCGCATCCATGATCAGCTGTGCTTGTGCCTCAGTGCCGAAATCGATCACATCAGTGATCGAATTGGTATCGGTCGTAAACGGAAGTGCTGTGCCGGTGAATTCATGTAGCTTTTCCGTGAGAATGATCTGCGTGAGCTTGTCACACGGAATGCCCCCAACTTCTTCAGGCAAGCCCAAATGCATGAAACCAGCCTCGCGGTAAGCCATTGCGGCTTCAACGCTGATATGATGATCAACCTCATAAGCTTGCTTCACTGCTTCTTCAGTAAAATAGCGCTCGGCATATTCTCGTGCGCTCTCGATGAAGAGCTCTTGATCGGTAGTGAGTGAAAAATCCATCGTGTTTCCCTTTCGTAACCTGCGCTCCATGCACAAGATGCCGGCACAAAGCCGGCATCTTGTGTTGGAAGGAAAGATTTCCTGACAAAGAATCGTGGCCTTATGCAGGCTTAACTGGAGCTCGATCCTCTTCAGGCTCAATATCGTCACCCAAACGGATGCCGCCTTCTTCCTTAAGACGTGCGATCGTCGCATCATCTGCGCCGACCTGCTTAAGGTACATCTCAGTGTCCTCGCCGAGCATCGAAGGAGCCTCGAACTCAGAGATTTCCACTGGGATTGTTGAGATGTGGTGCGGCAGACCCGTCTGCAGCACGCGACCAACATGCGGGAATTCAACCCAAGCGAGCGCTTCGGGATTCTCGCGTGTGATCTGCTCGACCGCTTCGGTCTTGGAGTTGACCTTAGCGATACAGAAGTCCTTATCCTCGAGCCATTTCATCCACTCATCGGTAGTCTTGCTCTTGATGGTCTCTTCAACGATCTCGAAAGCCTCAGGAGCTTCCCAACGGCGCATGAGACCCGTTGGCTTGATCTCGGGATGACCGATTGCATCGCAGAAGGGCTCCCAGAATTTCGCCTCGACCATGCCAAGTGCAAGCTTGCCGCCATCAGCAGTTTCATAGACGTTGTATGCCGTAGAAGGATATTCAAGGTCGTCACGCTTGCACTCGCCATCGTTGAAGCACCAACGGCTGTCGAGCAAGGAGTTCCACCATACGAAGCAATCGAACATAGAGATGTCGATGTAGGAACCTTCGCCGGTCACCGTACGTGCATACAATGCAGCGAGCAATGCCTGACCTGCAACCATGCCTGAAGACAGGTCGCACAGATGCAGCGGAGAGGTAGAACCGTGGTTCACAGATAGATAGCCAGCATCTGCCTGCATGTTCAGGTCGTGCTGCGCCTTCTTCGAGCGAGGATCGTTTGCACCATAACCAGAAATGGAGCAGTAGATGATACCGGGGTTGATCTTCTTGACTGATTCATAGTCGATACCAAGCTTTGCGGTAACGCCTGGGCGGAAGCTCTCGACAATGATGTCGGCTTCTTTTGCCATCTTCAAGAACCAATCGACCACTTCTTCGTTCTTCAGGTTCAAAGAAACGGACTTCTTGTTGCGACCGAGCGCGGTGATGTAGTAAGAAATGCCGCCACCCTTGGTCGGATAGTCGTGGCGCATGAAGTCGCCAAGACCGGTGTCTTCAACCTTGATGACCGTTGCACCGAGGTCTGCGAGGACCTGAGTTGCATAGCCACCGGGAAGGTAACGAGAAAAGTCGAGAACGGTAATACCAGAAAATGGAGTGTTCTTTGCCATTAGTTAACCACCTTTATTTCGTCTTCTTAGAGTTCGGACCGAAGCTGGGCTCCAAAACCTCAGGAGGCAGTGGATCGCCGTCATATTCCATGACTGCACCGTCTGCAGCAAGCTTATCGATCTCTGCATCAGTGTAGCCTGCAACGTCTTTCAGGATCTTACGGGTGTCGTAGCCAACAGGGCGGCTGCGATAGAGCACTGGATCACCAATGGAGTCCAGACGGAACGGAGGTGTAGTGACGATGTATTCGTCATCCTCAGTGAACTGAGAGGTCGGACCCTGCTTGGTGTACTTGATCTTACGAAGCTGGTCATTTGCAAATGCTTCTTCATCGTTCAGAACGTCTGCAACGGTCTGGATCTTCTCGAACGGAATATCGTTCTCGCGGAAGCGACGCTCGAGCTCTTCGAAGTCGAATTTCTTGGTAGCCTCTTGGATCGCTTCAACAACCTCGACATAACGGCCGTTGTTAGCGAGCGCTTCGAGCGTGTTGAGCTCTGGATCGGTAAAGTACTTCGGATCCATTTCGAGCGTTTCGAACACAAGCTGGCAATACTTGTTGTAATTGCCAAAGCACATGAGGAACCAGATGCCATCCTTCGAAGGATAGGAATTGTTGGTCGGGCACTTTGCCTTCATGCGATCCTTGGGGTGCTGATCGCCCTGCTGTGCGGTGATGAGCGAGCAGGTCATTCCCCAGGTACCAACATGGTAGAGGCTCGTGGTGACCTTATCGCCTTGACCCGTACGAAGTGCACCAGCATATGCACCGAGGATGCCAGCGGTGAGCGCACAACCCGTATTCCAGTCACCAAATGCGATAGGCGAATTGCCTGGCTCATAGTGCTCGTTGTTCTGAGGAATAGAAGCAACGAAGCCAGAACGAGCCGCAAATGAAGTAGCGTCGAAGCCCTTTGCGTCCTTCATAGGACCATACTGACCAT
>CABRGJ010000163.1 GCA_902470405.1 uncultured Eggerthella sp. | reverse complement strand
CAGGAATTCCCGCCATAGTTTTTCAGCTCCATCGAGCGTACAGCGTTCACTGCGCCGCAGATGATAAGGATGATGCCCAGAATGACCGAGAAGAATCCTGCAATGATCTGCGGAAACAAGAATACGATAAGTGCAACCACACAGAAGAAGACGCCTGTTGCCAGCATTCCGGTGATACGTGCGCTTTCTGGAGCCTTGAAATAGCTGATGAGCGACGAGATACCCATGATGGCGAAGATGGCACCGACCAAGTAGAGCACGGTGACGATGGTGATGCCTGGCCAAAACATGAGCAACAGCCCGACGACGATCGAAAGCACCGCTTGCACGATGATGTTGGATTTCACTATGTTCAAGAAGGAATTCATAACAACCTCCTGCGTAGTTTCTTGCCTATCACTTCGCTCTCTGCCTGCATGATGGCCCATTGCGACACGAGCTCTATGGGCCCGCGAGGGTCTCGCAGCGTTGGTGCACATAGAACGTTCTACATGACTTCAACTGCGAAACCACTTGAGGTCCCGCATGCGAGACCGATCGCGAACTATTTTGAGCATAGTGCTTTTGGTGGCGCTTCGCGGCATAGTGGCAAGTTTGCAACATAGCCGTTACAAACGATCCGGCCTCGCGTTGCATCCACAAGACGCAGCTAGGCTTGAACTTGTGAATGAATTCGGTGCTCGGTCAGGCCCTGTTGAACGCGGTCCAAATAGCAACCGACCACACCGCGAATCGAAGCTCACCGCGCCATCCAAGCGCATGATATGAAAGCGAGTGATCAACATGTTGAACATCGGTTGTCATCTTTCAACCCGAAAAGGGCTTTTGAACATGGCTCAAGCTGCTGCGTCCATCGGCGCGAATGCGATCCAATTCTTCACACGCAATCCACGCGGTGGTCATGCGCGCGAAGTGAACGAGAAGGACCTGGCAGCATTCAAAGGATTCGCTAAGGAGCATGGCATCGATCATCTGTTGGCATATGCGCCCTACACGCTCGAACCTGCCAGCACTAACATGGCGCAACGGGATTTCGCGCGCATGGTGATGGCAGAAGACCTGGCTCGCATGGAGTCGCTGCCTGGTCATGGGTATCTGGTGCGTCCTGGAAGCGCAAAGGAACAGACGCGCGAGGCGGCCATCACGCATCTGGTCGACACGCTGAACCAAACGCTCGCGCCTGCACAACACACTACCTTGCTGCTTGCCACCATGCCTGGTTCGGGCACGCAGATCTGCTCGACATTCGAAGAGATGGCGAGCGTGCTCAAGGGCGTGAATCTAAGCGATCACGTGGGCATTTGCTTCGATGCAAGCGCGATGTGGGCTGCAGGCTATAACATCGTAGAGGACCTGCCGGGCGTACTGAAACAGCTCGACTCGACCGTAGGGCTTTCGCGCGTGAAAGCCGTGCACCTGAACGACTGCAAGGAAGCGTGTGGCACGAGGGCGGATCGTCACGCGCGCATCGGCGAAGGCGCGATCGGCTTCGATGCGCTATCAGCCCTTGTGAACGACCCTGCGTTCGCGGGCGTGCCTTTCTATCTAGAGGAGCCTTCAGCGGATCTTTCGATCTACCATGAAGATATCGAGCGATTCACGGATGCGTACCACGAATAACACGTGCGAGCGGGTACAATTTCTAGCGATCGATATCGCTGCTGACCACGCAGACAACGCCGCGCTGCGCTCCGTTGGCATCACGAAAGGAACCCCATGGCAGAATTCGTCTACCAGATGTATCAAGCGCGTAAAGCTCACGGCGACAAGGTCATCCTCGATGACGTAACGCTGTCGTTCTACCCTGGCGCCAAGATCGGCGTGGTCGGCCCGAACGGCATGGGCAAGTCGACGCTCCTGAAGATCATGGCGGGGCTTGAGGAAGTTTCCAACGGCGAGGCGCGCCTGAGCCCTGGTTACACGGTGGGTATCCTTGAGCAGGAGCCGCCACTGGACGACGATAAGACCGTGCTCGAGAACATCCAGCAGGCATTCGGCGATGTGCTGGCAAAGATCGATCGCTTCAATGCGATCGGCGCTGAAATGGCTGATCCAGATGCGGATTTCGACGCACTGATGGCTGAAATGGGCGAACTTCAAGACGCGATCGATGCCGCAAACGGCTGGGACTTAGATAGCCAGCTCTCGCAGGCAATGGACGCGCTGCAATGCCCCGATCCTGACATGCCGGTCTCTGTTCTCTCGGGCGGCGAACGCAGGCGTGTGGCATTGTGCAAGTTGCTGCTCGAGGCGCCTGATCTGCTGCTTCTTGACGAGCCGACGAACCACCTGGATGCCGAATCGGTGCTATGGCTCGAGCAATTCCTCTCACGCTACCCTGGCGCGGTGCTTGCTGTTACGCACGATCGCTACTTCCTCGACAACGTCGCCGAGTGGATCTGCGAGGTCGATCGCGGGTCGCTATTCCCGTACAAGGGCAATTATTCCACCTATCTTGAGACCAAGGCGAAGCGCCTCGAAGCGCAGGGTCAGCAGCAGGCAAAGCTGGCAAAGCGCATGCAAAAGGAGCTCGAGTGGGTGCGCAGCTCACCGAAGGCTCGCCAAGCGAAGAGCAAGGCGCGCTTGGCTGCATATGAGCAGATGGAAGCCGAAGCGCGAGCGGCGAAGAAGCTCGACTTTACCGAGATCCAGATTCCCGTTGGACCGCGCTTGGGTTCGAACGTGCTGAAGGCCGAGCATCTTCATAAGGAATTCGATGGTCGCGTGCTGATCGACGATCTGTCGTTCGAACTGCCGCGCAACGGTATTGTAGGCGTGATCGGCCCGAATGGCGTAGGCAAGACCACCCTGTTCAAGACGATCGTAGGACTTGAGGATCTGACCAGCGGAAACCTCGAGATCGGCGAGACCGTGAAGATCTCGTACGTTGACCAGAACCGTGAAGGCATCGATCCGAACACGAAACTGTGGGAGGTCGTTTCGGGCGGCACCGATTACATGATGGTGGGCGAAACCGAGATCCCGAGCCGCGCATATGTGGCAAGTTTTGGCTTCAAAGGCTCCGACCAGCAGAAGCCTGCGGGCGTGCTGTCTGGTGGCGAGCGCAATCGCCTGAACCTGGCACTAACGCTCAAGCAGGGCGGTAACCTGCTGCTGTTGGACGAGCCGACGAATGACTTGGATGTCGAGACGCTCTCGAGCCTGGAAGAAGCGCTCTTGAATTTCCCTGGCTGCTCGGTGGTCGTGAGTCACGACCGTTGGTTCCTCGACCGCATCGCCACGCACATCCTGGCATG
>CABRGJ010000162.1 GCA_902470405.1 uncultured Eggerthella sp. | reverse complement strand
AGGGGTTTATATGGCAACGATAGAGATCACACGTGGGAATTACGGCTTTGAGGTGACGGGAGCCTGCGTTGATATCGATTTCCTCATTCTGGGAATGATCCAGAACAACACGTATTTCATCTCTGATGGCAAGGGTCTTCTGGTCGTCGATCCCTCAGCTGATGTTGCACGTATCTTGCAGCTGCTCGACGGTCGCAAGCTCGATGCCATTATCTGCACACATCATCATAACGATCATGTCGGTGCGTTGCGTGAGCTGCACGAGGTAACGGGTGCACCTGTCTACGCCTCGGAGATCGATGCGCCCATCATCGAAGATCAGCCTGCACCACCCTTTGGGCCTACGGCCGAGTCGTGTCCGGTCGACGTCAAGCTCAAGGATGGTGATACGCTCAAGGTGGGTGATATGAAGTGGAAGGTCATCTCGACTCCTGGTCATACGCCTGGTGGCATCTGCTTGTTCCTCGATTCGCAGTATGGCGAATATATCGAGCGCGCCAATGTGCTCATTTCGGGCGATACGCTCTTTGCGGGTTCGATCGGCAGGACCGACTTCGAAGGGGGTGATGATGCGCAGATGAGGCGTTCGTTGAAGCGTCTTTCGCAACTACCTGATGACACACTGGTGTTGCCTGGTCATAATTCGCTCACCACGATTGGCGATGAGCAACGTCGCGTATTCGCGTATTTCTGCTAGAGAAACGATACAATAGGGGTTGTCTGTCACGTTCGATCGAGTGTGGCAGACACAAGAATGGATGACAGCGCAAAAGCGCGCGCCGAATGCGAGGAGCTCGACGCTATGAAACATAAAGGGGTTAAGTTCAACTATTTCGATGCATTCGCGACCCAGGCAGGGCTTGCGGTGAAAGAAGCCGAATTGCTCATGTCGGTCGTGGAGAATTTCGATCGTGCCGAAGAGCTCAAGAGCTATCTGCCTGAAGCGCATCGCATCGAGAATGAGGCGGACGATGTGCACCACCGCATCCACGATGCTTTGCTGCCCGATTTCGTACCTCCGCTCGATCGTGAGGATATCACGTCGGTCGCCTCTGCCCTTGATGAAGTGGTCGACCAGATCGAGGAGCTCATCCGCAGTTTCTATATGTATGATGTACGCTTCATGCATCATGATGCGGTCGCATTCGCAAAGATCCTACATCGTTCGTGCAAGGCGCTCTACGATGCGGTCAAGGAATTCCCGCATGCGCGTAAGTCGGCTACATTCAAGGCAGCCGTCGTCGAGGTGAACGATCTCGAGGAAGAGGCCGACCGCCTCTATCTCGAAGTGATGCGCAAGCTCTTCACGGAAGATTCCGAACACTTCATGCGCGTCATGGTGTGGTCTTCCATCTTCGACATCTTCGAGGATTGTGTCGACCAATGCGAGACCATCGCCGATCGCATGACCGCTATCGTCTTGAAGAACGGTTAGACCCTCGTTTCGTACGCGGCAACGCTCTGCATCACGTTTACAGAAAAATAGCTTTCTTACAGCTACGTTGGCGCGATGCGCTCGTGTGATTGTGCTATGTTTATCGTGCAGTTTTCTTACACGAATGAAAGAAGGCCATGTCACTCGTAGTCGCAAAGTTCGGAGGCACCTCGGTCGCCTCTCCAGAACGCATTCAGAAGGTCGCCGATCGTCTCATCAAGAAGAAAGAATCGGGCGATAAGGTCGTTGCGGTCGTTTCGGCCATGGGTAAGACCACCGATGAACTGGTCGGACTTGCCGCCGCAGTGAACGACAGGCCCACCAAGCGCGAAATGGATATGCTGCTTTCCACGGGCGAGCAGGTCAGCATGGCGTTGCTCGCGATGGCGCTTCAAGCGCGTGGTCATGAGGCTACCAGCTTCACAGGTTGGCAAGCAGGTATCGTCACCGACAGCGAATTTTCCAGCGCGAAGATCGAGATCATCAACGCAGACCGTATCATCGAAGAACTCGATAGGGGAGCTATCGTGGTCGTGGCGGGCTTTCAGGGTCTTACGCATGAAGGCGATATCACCACGCTTGGCCGCGGCGGTTCGGATACTACGGCAGTGGCGCTCGCAGCGGGCATCGATGCCGATGTGTGCGAGATCTTCTCGGATGTGGATGGCGTGTATACGGCCGATCCACGCGTCGTGCCGCGCGCACGCAAGCTCGATTACATCGATTACGACGATATGCTCGAACTCTCAAGCGAAGGTGCCGGTGTGTTGCAATCGCGCGCGGTCGAATTCGCACGTAAATATGGCGTGGTCATCCACGCGCGTTCGGTCTTCACCGACGAAGCAGGAACGTTCGTCAAGGAGGTAGCTCCCACCATGGAACAAGCAACGATTACCGGTATCGCACACGATACGTCCGAGATGAAGGTTACCATTCGCGGTCTTGTCGATGAAGCAGGCATGGCAGCACGGGTCTTCTCGACTCTAGCATCGAATAAGGTGTCAGTTGACATGATCATTCAGAACGCTTCCAACGATGGTATGGCGAACATCTCGTTCACCTTCCCAGGTTCGCAGCGCGATCTGGTCATGAAGACCGTGGATGAGCTCGCAAAGGAGCTGAACCCATCAGACGTGCTTGTTGACGAGAATATCGCAAAGGTATCGCTTGTCGGTACGGGCATGAAATCGAGTCCTGGTGTTGCAGCGCGTGCATTCAAGGCGCTCGCCGAGAACAAGGTCAACATTGTCATGATCTCTACCAGCCCTATCCGTCTGTCGGTCGTGGTTGATGGTGATCAGGTTCAAGAGGCGGTCCAGTGCCTCCACACCGAATTCGGGCTCGATTCAGATAGTATTTTCGAAGAGACGCAGCTTTCCGCAGAAGAGATCGCTGCGAAGATGAACAAAGGACGATAAACATGACGTGGAGCAAAGAAATCCCTGCAAATCCTGTTGTTGCTGTTGCGGGTGCGACGGGCGCGGTTGGACGTGAATTCCTCGAGGTCCTTCATGATCTCGATTTTCCTGCTGCTGAGGTGCGTGCTCTTGCATCGGCGCGCAGCGCGGGCAAGAAGCTCCCATTCAAGGGCTGTGGCCAGGTGTCTGCAGGCGACCTTGTCGTCGAAGAGATGACACCAGCCAGTTTCGAAGGCGTGGATATCGCGCTCTTCTCTGCGGGTGCGGGCGTTTCGAAGGCGATGCGCGAAGCGGTCGTGGCAGCTGGTGCGGTCATGATCGATAATTCGAGCGCGTTTCGCATGGACGAGGATGTTCCTCTGGTTGTTCCTGAGGTCAATCCTGAGGACGTGAAGTTGCATAGTGGTGTTATCACAAATCCGAACTGCTCCACCATTCAG
>CABRGJ010000161.1 GCA_902470405.1 uncultured Eggerthella sp. | reverse complement strand
GCACTCGCATCATTTGCTATGACCAGCATCTTCTTGTGCCTGTTATTCTCTCAGCCTTCCACAAAGGGTAATATCGCTGCTGCGTTGGTGGCGGCGCTCGGTGTTTATCTTGCAAAATGCGTCGGGCTTTCAGGCCCAGCTATCTTGATCGGCGCGCTACTCGGCGTTGCTGCAGGCATGATCGTTGTGCGAAAGGAGCGTGTTTCTGCCCATGGGTTGGACTGATTTCGCGCTCATAGGGCTTGGATGTGCCATCACCATCCTTATCTTTCGAACGGTGCCGCTCTTCGCGCTCCGTGGTCGTGAATTGCCTGCTTGGCTTGCTCAAGCGCTCGCTTTCATCCCGCCCGCAGCGTTCGCTGCGCTCATTGCAAACGATATCTTGAATCCAGGGATGTTCGATGCAGGATTGTGGCCTGCCTTAATTCCGGTCATCGCCGCTCTTATCGTTGTTCCAGTTGCTATCAAGACAAAATCGTTGGTATGGAGCATCGTTGCGGGAGTAGGATCATATGGATTGCTCTTGCTCATCTGATTTGACCATGAAGCAGCACGTAATCTTGGTGGCTTGATGTGAGCAGGATGACTTCAGGTTTGCGCAGGCGATTCGTCTGATCGAGCCGTCTGCCGTTGAAGAAGCGTTCATTGGACGATAATTTTGTGATTTGCACCTTGCATCGGTTTTTTCGTCAACGTATAATTAGCAGCTGTGTCTCTGACATCACGCTTATACCTATATATAAAGTAACTAGATATAGAAGGAATTAGACATGGATATCATCCGCGCGATCGAACAACAGCAGATCAACCCCGAGGTCGCAGACTTCAATGTT
Organism: uncultured Eggerthella sp.; assembly: GCA_902470405.1. GTDB lineage: Bacteria > Actinomycetota > Coriobacteriia > Coriobacteriales > Eggerthellaceae > Anaerotardibacter. Next base: position 2,491 of record CABRGJ010000161.1, on the reverse strand, counting down.
GGCGATACGGTGAAGGTTCACTATCGCATCAAGGAAGGCGACCGCGAGCGTATTCAGGTTTTTCAGGGCGATGTCATTCGTCGTCACGGTGCATCCAATCGCGAAACCTTCACGGTGCGTAAGATCAGCTTCTCTGTTGGAGTGGAGCGTACGTTCCCTGTTCATTCTCCGAAGATCGAGAAGATCGAGGTCGTTCGCCGTGGTGACGTGAGCCGTGCTAAGCTCTACTACCTGCGTGATAAGGTCGGTAAGGCTGCGAAGATCAAGGAAAAGGCATTCTAAGTCTTGCTTTGGCAATCAGTTATCCTCAAAAAGGCACCCTTGGTGCCTTTTTTTGTGTGGAGCGGTATTCGTAGGAGCTTGATAGGGAAGAAAAGCGAGAGATGGCCTCTATTGCAGATATACAAGACCAATTGAGAACAGTGAGCGCTCAAGCGTTTCCTGCGCTTGAAGCACGTCTTATGCAGGATGATCGCAAGGGTGTTCAGCGTGCACTCGCATCGGCACGTAAGCGCCTTGAGAAAGAAGCCCTCGAACAGCAGCGTTTGGCTGAGCTCTATCGTTTCGAGCAGGAAATAGCGGCAGGGAAAGTTGGTCGTGGTCCGCTGGCAGGCCCGCTCAGCGTTGGTGCTGTTGTGCTCGATCCCGCGGCCGAGGCTATATACGGGTTGAACGATTCGAAGCAGATCAAAGAAACGCAACGTCCTGCTATCGCTGAAGCTATCAAGCAGGCTGCGCGTGCATATGCAGTAGTCCATATTCCACCGCAAGATATCGACGAATACGGCATCATGGCATGTTTGAGGCGTGCTTTCATGCAGGCGGTCGTTCGGATAGAGGAGCAAGGTGTACAGGTCGATGTGATCTTGCTCGACGGTAACCCGCTTGGTATCGATGAGCGTGAAGTGAATGTGGTGAAAGGTGATGCGAAATGCGCTTCCATTGCGGCTGCTTCGGTCATCGCGAAGGTTGAGCGCGATGCGCTCATGGTGGCTTACGATGCTGAATATCCTGGTTATGATTTTGCTGCATCGAAGGGTTACGGAAGTGCTGCCCATCGTCAGGCGATCGAAGAAAAAGGCTTAAGTCCAATTCATCGCGCTTCCTTTTGCACAAACTTCATTCAGGAGCGCTTGTTCTAGCATCTTATCTGTGCGTTTGAGACTCATTTCAGAAAAACGTAAGTTCGCGTGAGCCATCACGTGAGATTATCTTCAAATCTACGTGAGGTTTCGTTCCTATCCTTGAGATCAAGGAGGTAGGAATGGAACTGACCAAAACCACAGAACAAGAGCAAGGCAATATCGAGGCCACATCCTCGCTTCCCTCTAAAGAACTCGGCAGAAGAGGGGAGGAAGCGGCTGCGAAGTATCTGAAGCGTCGCGGATTCGAAGTGCTTCATCGTAATTGGATCTGCTTTGCGGGGGAAGCGGATATCGTCGCTTTACAAGATGACACGCTGTGCTTCGTTGAAGTGAAGACGCGGACGAGTGTCGAGAAGGGATTTCCTTCTGAGGCGGTCAACCAGCGCAAGCGCGATCGTTACGAGCGGATAGCTGCCTGTTATCTGAAAGAGCACACCTATGAAGACCTGCGCGTTCGCTTTGATGTGATCTCGATCCTTGTGCTCGGTCCCGATCGTGCATTCCTGCGCCATCACATCAATGCCTTTGGTTCGATGTGAGGTATCGATGGGGCAGCGATCATTTAAAGTTCAAAGCGCAGTCCTTCATGGCGTGCAAGCGCTTCCTGTGCAGGTTGAAATTCTTATCAGTAGCGGAATTCCCTCATTTTCGATCGTAGGTATGCCGGATGTGGCGATCCAAGAATCGCGCGAGCGCGTTAGAGCTGCGATTCGTTCTGCGGGTTTTCGCGTTCCGGCAGACAAGATCACCATCAATCTGGCACCCAGCTCGCTTCGTAAGACCGGTTCTGGGTTCGACCTGCCCATCGCACTTGCGCTGCTTGCGGCTACAGGGCAGATACCTACGTGCCATCTTGAGCGTATGCTCGTAGTAGGCGAGCTGTCACTTGAAGGGTCGGTGCGCAGCGTTGCAGGGCTCATACCGTATCAGCAATGTGCACGGGAGTTGAACTGCTCGCTACTCACGGGCGATCCTGACCATGGGTCGATTCCTGTTTCGGGGGTTACTTGCTATGCGCTTGGGCATCTCCGCCAGATCGCATGCGAAAAGCTCCCTCTCATGCCGTTTTCATCCCCTGAGGACTGCACCTATCGTTATGACTTCGCAGAGGTGATCGGGCATGACGCGGCGAAGCGAGCGCTCCAAGTAGCGGTAGCTGGTAACCACGGCATCATCATGATGGGGTCTCCCGGCGCCGGCAAGACCTTGCTCGCACAATGCGTTCCGAGCATCCTACCTCCTCTTACGGAAGAAGAGAAGATCCAGACCGCAATCGTTCATTCAGTATTGGACGGTGATCTGCGTGAAATATACGGCGGCTTGCGGCCATTTCGTATGCCTCACCA
>CABRGJ010000160.1 GCA_902470405.1 uncultured Eggerthella sp. | reverse complement strand
CGACCATCTTGTTGCGCACACGACCGATTCGGTAGCAGAAGCAGCCGTAGGAACCTTCTATGTCACCAAACATGCAGGCGACGAGCAACCTTCTCTGGCTGAAAGCCTGGTGGAAAGCAAAGGGGTTTTGAAGACGATCGAGGTCGAGCGCAACACGCTCATCCTTGATGAGCTCTATCGCCTCCATCCCAATGTTGCGATCGACCATGCGCTCGACCAGGAGAGATGCATTGACACAACAGAAAACCAGCCCATACCAACACGCCTATTCGGAGAAGCGTTGCTCGACGCCGAGCGCTGCGATCTGTGCGGAATCTGCATGACCTTCTGCCCGACCCGTGCTCTAACAGGCCTCGCTGCACCTCCGATCAATCCGTTCGTTGCAGCAACGCGCGGATCAACGCCAAAGGGCGAACTATGGTTTCGAGCGAATGACTGCGTGAATTGCCGATTGTGTACCGACATCTGCCCTCATGATGCGATCGACATTCGCTCGGGTATCGCAAAAAAAGATCTGTTCGCGCTCGACCCGCGTGCGCTCTTGATCAGTTGAGCATGTCATCGAGCAGCGTCGCAGCGTCCTCATCGAGTTGCTTCTGTAGTTCTTCATAGAGCGTAACGACTTGACGCGCTTCTGCAGTAAGCTCTGAGCCTTTATTGCCCTTACGTCTGAGCAGCTGAAAGCCGAATGCTTCTTCAGTGTGCTTGATGATGCTCCATGCTTTCGAATAAGCCATGCCCATCTCGTGTGCTGCTTTGTTGAGCGACCCTGTCTCGTCGACCAAGCGACACAAACTGACGATGCCCCTCCCCATCGCCGCGGCATGAGGATCGGCCTTCTTGTTCTTGATGATCAGTTTCACTTCAACTTCAAACTCGATCGGATCCATGGCTGCTCCCATCTGACTGTAATCATATTGTAAAGCCAGCGAAGCACGGTGCCGACCTACCTTATAGTATTATTCTCTCTCGAGGATATATTCTCATTTAAGAATAATAGCTCCCATCGCATCTTGGAGGGAATAGATGGAGAAAACGACCCGAATCGTAAAGTTGGCCGCTGTGGCGATCGCGCTTGCATCAAGCCTCGCACTTGCATGCATCTTGACAGGCTGCAACCAAAACTCAAGTTCCGCAGAACAGGTTGAGCTTGAGATCTACGCGGCCAATTCGCTCACTGATGCGATGGGCGAAGCACAAGAAGCCTACACCAAAGAACATCCTGAAGTGACCTTCGCAGATACGCAGTTCGAGGCATCAGGAACGCTCGTCCAAAAGATGGAAGCAGGCGGAAAGCCTGACATCTTCATCTCCGCAAACCAGAAGAACATGGATACGGTCGTCGAGGATGGTCTGGTCGCCTCCGATGCGCCCTTCGATATCTTCTCGAACGATCTGGTCATTGTCGCATCCGATTCTTCCGATATCGATGAGGTGACCTTGCAAGAAGCATGCGATGGCAACTACACCGTTTCCGTTGGCGACAAGAACGTTCCAGCAGGCACCTATGCCAAGCAAGCGCTCTACACCGTTGGTTGCTATACCAACGAAAGCGGTGCTGATGGCGAGATCGTCGGCCCTTTGAAGGGCAACGTGACCGAAGCTGACAAGGTCGGCTCTGTTTGCTCATACGCACAATCAGGTGAGGTCGATCTGGGCTTCGTCTATAGCTCAGATGTCCTGCGCTATGGCGGGGTCAAGGTCGTCTGCATCGTTCCCGGCGATGCCCATCAGCCGATCATCTATCCGGCTGCAGTCACGAAGGATTCCGAGAACGCAGATGCGGCTGCAGCATTCTTGACCTGGTGCCAAGAAGATCCCGAAGCACAGAAGATCTGGCAAAGATGGGGCTTTGAGCTTGCGGGATGATGGGGGCACATCGTAAACAACATCTCTTCTTCCTTGCAAGCATCCTCATCGTATCGATCCTAGCGGGCATCTTCCTTTTTTCAGGGCGCATGTCCGCTTCCGCGTTCGCCACCGAAAAACATGCTTCAGATATGACAGCCCCTGCGAATGCGCACATCGATACCGTCGAAGTGTCCTCAGAAGGCAGCGCCGCTCGCATCGAAGGCGCACCCTTTGCTCTCACAGATTTCTCACGCGTTGAAAAAGGGTCGAATCGATCGATCGAGGGAACTTACCGCGGATACAGCTATCTGATGGACGCTCCTGAAGATTCGCTCTGCATCGTTGACATGACCAGTTTCGTCGTGGTCTACCTTCCCGAAGCGCTTGTTGAATCGAATGGTATCGATCTTGCCAGCGATCAGGATCGCACTAACCTCCAAGCGCTCATCTGCGCGCTCGATGCCTACGATGCTCAAGGCAATTCCGTCATGAAGGATACCGTGCCTTGGTATTACACCAGCCAGCAGCTCTTCACACAAGATGAGATCGAATTCGCTTTCTCCCAGGAATACCGAGCAGGTTATTGGTATACCTCTATTCGTGGCGAAGACGGGTCGGACATCACCACTACGGCGAACACAGGGGCGCGCATCTCTCACGTCGATTATGCAAGTTTGCAACACAGCGATACCGTAGCGATCGCTGCAAAACCAGGCGCCTTCGATCAGCTGAGCTCTTTCTTCGCGACACTCGACTGGTCGCCTCTTTGGGTGACCCTCAAGACCACGGGCACTGCACTCGTCTTCATCTTCATACTGGGACTGCTGGCCGCCTGGTGGGCACAACGTCTGAGTCCTCGCGCGCAGAGCGTGGTCGATGCCATCCTCACGATCCCTATGGTGTTGCCACCTACGGTGTGCGGTTTCCTCTTGCTGCTCTGCTTGGGACGAAACACACCCGTGGGTGCATGGTTCGACCAGATCGGCTTTCCGCTCGTCTTCAGCTGGCAGGCAACCGTCATCGCTGCCGTGGTAGTAGCCTTCCCGCTCATGTATCGATCTGCACGCGGAGCTTTCGAGGCGATCGATGCCGACATGCTCGACGCGGCGCGTACGCTCGGATGGAGCGAGGGTCGTATTTTCTTCCGCCTGATGCTGCCACTGGCATGGTCATCGATCGCTGCGGGCACCATGCTTGCGTTCGCACGCGCACTCGGTGAATTCGGAGCTACCTTGTTCCTGGCTGGCAACTACGTCGGCATCACGCGCACCATCCCCATCGCGATCTACTTCGAATGGATGGGCGGCAACATCGAGGCCGCTCTCTTCTGGACCATTGTGGTCATCATCGTCTCCTTCATCGTCATCTTCGCGCTCAATCTATGGAGCAAGCGCACGACGAAATATCGTCGAAAAGAGGTGAATGCGTGAGCCTTTCTGTCGACATCCACAAGCACTACGACGCGTTCGACCTCTCGATCGCA
>CABRGJ010000159.1 GCA_902470405.1 uncultured Eggerthella sp. | reverse complement strand
CTTGCAGGCGCTCTCGGTCGACTATCCGCAGATGGGTGGTAATTTCGAAGTGCTGCATCATTCTGAGTTGTTGGCACGATTGATCGAAGAAGGAAATCTCAAAAGAGGATCTTCGGAGCTTGCGTGTGCGACCTATCATGACTCCTGCTATCTCGGTCGCTATCACGGACAATACGATGCGCCTCGTGCGGTGTTGACGCAAGGCGCAGGAATCGAGCTTTTCGAGATGACGCGCAATGAATCGAAGAGCTTCTGTTGCGGTGCGGGTGGCGGTCATATGTGGCTCGAAGAACCCGAAGGCAAGAAGATCAATCATATGCGAGCTGAACAAGCACTTGAGACCAAGGCGGATGCGCTCGTGACCGCGTGTCCCTTCTGTCTGACCATGCTCTCCGATGGCGTTGCGTTTCATGAGTCGGAGATGCCTGTGAAAGACCTTGCCGAGGTGCTTTACGAATCGCGTGATCGATAAGCTTATAACGAGGTTTAAGAGCTCCTGACGCGCTTCGAAAGTTTTTTCTGAGTTGAGCATGCGAAAGCTTGATGTGGTCTCTATAATGGGAGCATTACCAAGATTTTAAGGAAGAGAAGGAGTTTTTAGATGGCTTACTATTTTGACGAACCCTCACGCACCTTCAATGAATATCTGTTGGTGCCGGGTTATTCTTCATCTGATTGCATCCCTGAGGCCGTCAGTTTGAAAACTCCGCTCGTCAAATACAAGAAGGGCGAAGAGTCTTCCATCACGCTCTCGATCCCGATGGTGTCTGCCATCATGCAGGCTGTTTCCGATGATGGTATGGCAGTCGCGCTTGCGCAACAAGGTGGCATCTCCTTCATCTATGGCTCTCAGTCGATCGAAAGTCAAGCTGCTATGGTTTCGCGCGTGAAGGATCATAAGGCCGGTTTCGTTCGCTCCGACTCGAATCTTCCTCCTACGGCAACGCTTGCCGATGTGGTCGAACTCAAAGAGCGTCGTGGGCATACCACGATGCCCATTACTGAGGGTGGTCATTCCCAAGGCAAGCTGCTCGGTATCGTTACAGGCCGCGACTACCGTCTTTCCCGCATGGATCTCGATACGCCTGTCACAGAGTTCATGACGCCGCGCTCTTCTCTTATCGTTGCGGATGCTGATACTTCTCTTAAGGCCGCAAACGACATCATCTGGGACAACAAGCTCAATTCACTTCCTATTGTCGACGAAGACGATAATCTGCTCTATATGGTCTTCCGTAAAGACTACGAAAGCCATAAATCCAATCCAAATGAGCTGCTCGACGACCACAAGCGTTATTTGGTCGGAGCGGGCATCAACACACGCGATTATGCAGAACGCATCCCTGCACTCGTCGAGGCTGGCGCTGATGCGCTTTGCATCGACAGCTCCGAAGGCTATTCCGAATGGCAAGCGCTCACGATCGCTTGGGTTCGCGAACATTACGGCGATTCGGTCAAGGTCGGTGCAGGCAATGTTGTAGATGCTGAAGGATTCCGTTTCTTGGCTGATGCGGGTGCCGACTTCATCAAGGTTGGTATTGGCGGCGGTTCGATCTGCATCACACGCGAACAGAAGGGAATCGGGCGTGGTCAGGCGACCGCGCTTATCGAAGTTGCGAAAGCGCGTGATGCGTATTTCGAAGAGACAGGCATTTACATTCCTGTTTGTTCTGATGGCGGTATCGTCTACGATCATCACATGACACTTGCGCTTGCGATGGGTGCCGACTTCCTCATGCTGGGTCGTTACTTCGCTCGTTTCGACGAAAGTCCGACCAATAAGGTGAACATCAACGGTAATTACATGAAGGAATATTGGGGGGAAGGCTCTGCACGCGCCCGCAATTGGCAGCGCTACGACCTGGGTGGCAGCAAGAAGGGCATGACCTTCGAAGAGGGCGTCGATTCCTATGTTCCTTATGCAGGTTCTTTGAAGGATAATGTCGATCTCAGCCTGGCGAAGGTGAAGTCGACTATGTGTAACTGCGGCGCACTCACCATTCCAGAACTCCAAGAGAAAGCGAAGATCACTGTAGTGAGCGCGACCTCTATCGTTGAGGGTGGTGCGCATGATGTTGTTCTGCGTGATAAGACTCCGTACGCGGGTAATTCGCTCCGTTAGCTTTGGGGTGAATTTGCCCGCATGAGGCAACTGCGGTAGCATTTAAAGCTATGTATAAACGAATCACAACGCAGTTCGCGACACTGCTCCTTTGTGTTTGTCTCGTTCTTTCGCTCGGAGTTCCGCTTCTGCCAGCCAGTTTCGCTCATGCGGACGATCTCTCCGATGCTCAAGCAACGCTTAGTGCAGCTGAAGCTCAGCTCGCCTCCGTTGCCGAGGAATACAATTCCATTCAAGCCCGAGTGGCTGAGGTCGAAAGTCGGATCGAAGAAACGACGAATAAGGCTGAAGATGCGCAGCAAGCTATGTACGAAGGGCAAAAAGAGCTGGGTAAAGTGCTCGTCTCTTCCTACAAGAACGAAGCGGCCAATTCTCTTGTGAATGTATTCCTCGCCTCTGATTCGCTCGAATCCTTCATTCGCAATGTTACTTATTACAGCTCGATCGAACAGCAGAAGAGCGAGCAGATCGCCGAACAGAAGAGGCTCACAGAAGAATTCAATACCGTGCTCGATGAGCTTGATCAGCAGAAGAGCGAACAAGAAGCTCTTGCTGCTGAAGCGGAGTCGAAGAAAGCGCAGGCAGAACAGATCGTCTCGTCAGCCGCTTCAAAGGTGTCTTCCATTGAATCTGAGCGCGCGCGTATCGAAGCATTGCGGCAGCAAGCGAACTCCCTTCAAGGTCAGCAGCGCCCAGAAACATCCATCAGTGACAAATGGAACACTGGAACAGGAACGAATGAGGGGTCTTCTTCAGAAGATACGTCGAGCGGATCTTCAGGTCCGGATGATTCATCTACGGCCCCGAGTGGTAGTGGTTGGCAGACGGGCATTGCTTCCGCGTATGGTGGTTCGTCTGACCCAAGCACCCCTAACCCCGGCACCACAGCAACGGGTGCGGTCTGCAATGATAATTCGATGGGTGTAGCGGTGCCGATGGCATGGCCGAACTATCGCTCCTATCTCGGTCGCAAGGTTGAGATTCGCTATAACGGCAAAACGGTCATCGCTACGGTGAACGATTGCGGCTATATGGGTGGCGGATCGCGCTCTCTCGACCTTCAACCAGGTGTCTTCAAGAAGTTTGGCTTCAATACCTGTCAGGCCTGGGGTCTTCGTACGGTTAGTTACCGCTTTCTTTGAGCTGCTGTGCCTTGCGGGCGCCAACTCGTTCTATAATTCTGTCATGAATCTTCCGCGCGTCGATCTCTGATGCGCTCAAA
>CABRGJ010000158.1 GCA_902470405.1 uncultured Eggerthella sp. | reverse complement strand
CACTCTCATCAACCCCGAGCACGTCATCGCAACCGTTGCTGATGGCGGTACGCTCGAGATGACCATCCGCATTGGCGTTGGTCGCGGTTATGTTTCTGCAGAGCGCAATAAGCGCACAGAAGATCCTATTGGCATCATTCATGTCGATTCGCTGTTCTCGCCAGTTCGTCGTTGCACTATGAATGTTAGCGACACCCGCGTGGGGCAGCGCACCGACTATGACAAGCTCGTTCTCGAGGTCGAGACCGATGGCTCCATCAATCCAACTGAAGCTGTTTGCCGTGCGGCGAACATCATCAACCAGTATATGGGCGCTTTCCTTTCTCTTGATGAGATCGAAGAGGATGAAGAGGGCGAGGTAATTTCCATCTTCGCTCCAGAAAGCCAGGAGACCAATGCAGAGCTCGATAAGCAGATCGAAGACCTGGATCTTTCCGTCCGCTCTTACAACTGCTTGAAGCGTGCAGGAATCCATTCTGTTCGTCAGCTGGTCGAGTATTCGGAGAACGATCTGCTCAACATTAGAAACTTCGGCGCGAAGTCCATCGAAGAGGTTAAGGATAAGCTCATTTCGATGGATCTCAATTTAAAGCTTTAGGAGAAACAAGATGAGACACAATAAGAAAGGTCGCAAGCTTGGCACTGACTCGAGCCACACTAAGGCTATGAAGAAGAGCCTGGTAGGTGCACTGTTCACCAACGACCGAATCAAGACGGTCGAGGCTCGTGCCAAGGAGATCCGTCCTGACGTCGATAAGATCATCACTTGGGCAAAGAAGGGCGACCTCCACTCCCGTCGCCTGGCTATCGCTGCACTTGGTGATAAGGAACTGGTCCGTGAGGTTTTCGAGAAGGTCGAGCAGGGCATGTTTGGCGATCGCCAGGGCGGCTACACCCGCATCATGAAGCTGGGTAACCGCAAGGGCGACAATGCTCCTATGGTCATCATGGAGCTTGTGACCGAGCCTGTTGGCAAGAAGAAGAAAGCCAAGAAGGACGAGGCAAAGGCAGACAAGAAGGCTGCGCCTAAGAAGACCACGAAAAAAGCTGCTCCCAAGAAGGAAGAAAAGCCTGAAGTAGCTGAAGACGTGATCGAAGAGCTTGATAAGGATCAGGCAGAGGTCATGGAAGCGGAAGCGACCGAGACCAAGGCAGAAGCTAAGGTTGAGGCTAAAGAAGAGGCGAAAGCTGAAGAGGCTGCAAAGGAATCTGCTGAGAAGGCAGAAGAAGCTGCAGCTAAGGATGCTGAAGCCGCTGCTGCCGAAGAAGCAGAGAAGGAAAAGGCTGAGTAGTCATTTTCTTAACAAAGTCCTACTTACAAAAGAGCCGCTCGTTTGAGCGGCTCTTTTCATGCATTTGCTGCTGTTGATATTCAAAAGTCCAGTTTATGGCTTTTAGCATTTTTCAGGTGTATATAACTGTAAATCTCTTGCAGAAAACCGAGTTATTATTGCGTGGTTGTCTGTAATGCTTCTCATAACTCGTTGCAGCATGAGCACAGTTACAAGAGGACAACAGGTTATCGAACAAACGGTAATGCTTCCTCGATCGTTGCTGTTCGCGTGAAACGAACGCGCGATAATGCGAACTGGAATTAGAGTTCGTTCCTCTATCCGGCCCGCACGAGCACTTGCTTCTTCGGTTACGAGTGCTCGTGAACGACCGCGATGGTAGATGAACCTCGGTCGAAAGGGGAAAGGTGGCCATTCGTCATGAAAGCAGATGAAGTAAAAGAAGACCTGGACGCTCTCAAAGCCGAAGAGAAGGCTGACGCAGCCGAAGAGGGTGAAGAGAAGTTCATGGAAGAAGAGATGAAAGAAGCAGGCATCAAGTAGTCCGTCTCCTAGTATCAAGCTAGACGAGCGTTCGAGTTCGCGAAAAGAAGCACTTCTATACGAAGTGCTTCTTTTTTGTGTCGCGGTTGATATCGGAGGTCACTTTGGCAGAAGACTCCTGTATGAAACATAAGTGCGCTAGACTGAGAACCGTGAATCAGGTCTTGTCGTACATACCGAAGAAGAGCTGTGTGCATCGGCTGGATGCACGCGCGAAGCTCGTTCTGCTCTTGGCGTTCTCGGTTGCACTCTTTTGCGTACGCACCTGGTGGGGGATCGGGGTATTTGCATTCGTTTTGTTCGGCGCGATGATAGCCTCGCGCGTTTCGCTCAAGAATTACCTGAAGACTCTTATGCCTGCACTCGCCATTCTTCTTTTTATCTGGATCTGCAATTCGATTCCATTCGAGGCGGAGCGAAGTCTCAATGCACTCGCGTATGCATCGCGTATTGCACTGGTTATCATGGCGAGCTTTGTGATCACCTTCACAACCACTTCGACACAACTTACGGATGCGATCGCGTCGATCTTGAGTCCTCTGCGTAAACTGCGCGTACCTATTGACGATATCGCTTTTACGCTTAGTCTCGCCTTACGTTTCATCCCGCTCCTTTTCGAACAGCTCATGCAGATCAAGACCGCACAAGTGTCCCGCGGAGCACGGTTCGATACGGGGTCGATTTGGCGACGCCTGAAAACCTGGCTCGTCGTGCTTATCCCGTTGTTCATCGGATTCTTCCGACAAGCTGAGACCGTAGCAGAAGCGATGGACGCGCGTTGTTACGGAGCGAGTGAGCGGACGAGCTTGAATGCGCGCTCAATGAGCGTTTCCGCGTGGTTGTTGGTGCTGATTGCGGTCATAGTCTGCGTGCTCACCGTTTGTTTCTTATGACAAGAAACTACAAAGATGAGATCGCAGCAAGGTTCAGCTTGACCCGCTAATATCCTGTCGTCTGCCCTTGAAACTACCAAATATAGTGGCTCCGAACGACAAGAGGCACACTTTGTGCGGTTTATGCTCAGGCGAACCGATGGTGCGTGTTATCATGTTTTTCAGCTTGAACCACAAGCTTACGTAAACCAATCAAGGAGGAAATTCCATGGGCATCATCATCGATGTTTACGGTCGCGAGGTTTTGGATTCCCGCGGCAATCCGACCGTTGAAGTTGAAGTTACGCTTGACGATGGATCGATGGGTCGTGCAGCGGTTCCCTCAGGTGCTTCGACAGGCGCTTTCGAGGCGGTCGAATTGCGCGATGGCGATAACGAGCGCTACCTCGGTAAAGGCACGCTCAAAGCGGTCGCTCATGTGAACGAAGAGATCGCTGACGCGCTCATCGGTTTTGAAGCGGACGATCAGCGTACGATCGATGCCGAAATGATCGCGCTCGATGGTACCGAGAATAAGGCGAACTTCGGTGCGAATGCGATCCTCGGTGTTTCACTTGCTACGGCTAAGGCTGCTGCCGAATCTGCTGAGCTTCCCCTGTATAAATATGTTGGTGGGGTTAATGCGAATTTGCTGCCAACACCTATGATGAA
>CABRGJ010000157.1 GCA_902470405.1 uncultured Eggerthella sp. | reverse complement strand
GAGCGCTTTGTCGCCACCAGGAAGCGCAGAGACAAGCTTCTGGATACCGCCGATCTTGCGCACTTGCTTGTTGATGGTAAGGAAATCGTTCAGGTTAAGATCGGCGCGCATCATGCGCTCGGCCTCTTCCTGTTCAAGTTCATCAGCGCGAATCTGCGCCGCTGTTTCGATGAGACTGACCACATCTCCCATGCCAAGGATGCGCTTGGCCATGCGATCGGGATGGAATTCTTCGAGCGAGTCGGGTTTCTCTCCCATCGAGATGAACTTGATGGGCTTACCTGTCACCTGCTTGATGGAAAGCGCACCGCCACCACGCGCATCGCCGTCCATCTTCGACATGATAACGCCGTCGAAATCGACCTGTTCAGCGAAAGCTGAGGCGACATTGACCACATCCTGACCGGTCATCGCGTCGACTACCATGAGAATCTGGTCGGGCTGAACCGCGTCACGGATATTCTTCGCCTCGGTCATCATCTCTTCATCGACATGCAAACGGCCGGCCGTGTCAACGATGACGATATCGCGCAATGAATCGACCGCATCGCGTACGCCTTCTTGCGCGATCTTGACCGGATCCTTGCCATCACCGCGATAAACACGCACCCCGATCTCGTCACCTAAGGTCTGCAACTGATCAGCAGCAGCAGGTCGATAGACGTCACAAGCGACCAACAACGGGTTGTGGTTCTGCTTTTTCAGCAAGTAGGCGAGTTTCGCAGCCGCTGTGGTCTTACCAGAACCCTGCAGGCCGACGAGCATGATGACATTCGGAATGCGCGAAGAGAGCACAAGACGCGAATCGCTTCGTCCGAGCAACTCGGTCAGCTCGTCAAGAACAACCTTGACGACATTCTGCCCTGGTGTGAGCGAATCGAGAACCTCGGCCTCAAGACAGCGTTGCTTGGTGTTCTTGATGAACGACTTGACCACTTTAAAGTTGACATCCGCTTCGAGCAACGCCATGCGAATCTCTTTCATGGCAGCATTGATGTCCTCTTCAGTGAGCTTACCTTTCGAGCGTAGGCCCGAGAAGATGGATTGTAGTTTCTCTGAGAGATTATCCAGCATCGCGCATATCTCCAATCAAAGCATTTGCAAAATCGAGCGCATCAAAATCTTGCAGATCGTCGATACCCTCTCCTACACCGATCTTATAGAGCGGCAGTTCCAGTTCATGAGCGATCGCCACCGAGATACCACCTTTGGCGGTGCCATCAAGCTTCGTCAAGATGATGCCATCGAGCTCGAGCGCCTTATTGAATTCACGCGCTTGCTGCAGACCGTTTTGCCCCGTAGTCGCATCGATGACGAGCAGTGTATAGACCGGCAACTCTGAGCGCTTGCGCACCACATCGACGACCTTCTTCAGCTCGCGCATCAGGTCATCTGAAGTATGCAGACGTCCCGCTGTATCGATGAGCACCAGATCGGAATCGGTCTGTTCAGCGCGCTCAAGCGTCTCGAAGCAAACGCTTGCAGGATCGCTACCACGCTCGCGCGAAACGATCTCGACATTCGCACGTTTCGACCACACCTCAAGCTGTTCGATAGCTGCAGCACGAAACGTATCCGCACTGCCGAGCAGCACCTTGCGTCCCTTACCGTGCGCTTCGGCGGCAAGCTTACCTACTGTCGTGGTCTTTCCCGAGCCATTCACACCCACGAACAGAACGACCGCCTCCTCATCGAAGATCGAGCCATCCATCTCAAGGAATTGATCGGCGATCTTCTCGGCCAACAGGTCGAGCACCGCATACGCATCGGGCAGCGCCTTGCGGGTCGCTTCATCGCGCAACTCTTCAACGATATCGTCAGCAGCTGCTGCACCGAAATCGCTCAAGATAAGCGTCTCTTCAAGGCTTTCCCAAAATTCCTCATCGACATCAGGACCGCGATCTAGCAGAACATTCATCTGCTCCTTGAACTTATCGCGTGAGCGATTGAGGCCACTTGAGATACGCGAGAAGAATCCCATAATCAGTCCTCCTTGGAACGAGCTTGATCGATACGCTGGCTCAGCACCTTGGTGACACCATCAGCCTGCATGGAGACACCATAGAGGATGTCGGCGGACTCCATGGTACGACGCTGATGCGTGATCATGATGAACTGAGCGGAATCACGCACGGTATTCAGATAATTCATGAGGCGCCGCAGGTTCGAGTCGTCGAGTGCGGCTTCGATCTCGTCAAGGATGTAGAACGGCGTCTGACGAATGCGATAGACCGCGAAGAGCAAAGCCATGGCCGTCATGGATTTCTCGCCACCTGAGAGCAACGACATCTTCTTGACCGTCTTACCGACCGGCTGTGCGTTCACATCCACGCCCGTATTCTCAAGATCGTCTGGATCGACGAGCGAGAGATGCGCATGACCACCCGGGAAGAGAGTCGAGAATATCTCCGAGAAATTAGCGTTGACCTGTTCGAAGGTCTTCACGAAGTCGTCGATCATGCGCTCGTCGATGAGCGCAACGATGCGTGCGAGCGCGCTGCGAGCGTTGTTCATATCTTGAAGTTGCGAGAGTAGATAGTTGTAGCGTTCGTTGACCTGTTCATATTCGCGAGCGGCATCGGGGTTGACCGTACCGAGGTTCTTGATGCGACGCTTCAGACGTTCTGCTTCCTGTTCACAGCTTGCGCGGTCTTCGATCTTAGGAAGCGCAAGTGCTGTCTCGAGCGGCGTATTGCATTCAGTGATGATGACCTGGATCGCACCATCAACCTTGATCTCAAGACGCCCTTTTTCGACACGGATCTCGGAAGCGGCCGAACTCTGCTGGTCGAGCGCTATGCGCAGCTCACGCACCTTCTGAGTCGACTCAGCGATACGCTTATGCAGCTCTTGCTGGGACTCTTGACTCTCGCGGGTCTTGATCTCGAGGTCAGAAACGTGATGCTGAATCGCTTCATAGAGCAACTCGAGCGTCTTCAAAAGCGGCTCGACGCGGGCCGATGCCGCTTTGAGCAGCCCGAAGCGCTGCTCTTGTGCCAGCGAGCGCGTCTCGAGATTATGGATCTCTTGTTTGCGTGAAGCAACCATACGCTCGTTATAAGCATAAGCCTCCTGCAAACGTGCCTTTTCCAGACGGGCATCAGAGAGTTCTTCAGAAAGGGAGAGCACCGTAGCTTGGACTGGATCGAGCAACGTATGCATCTCCTCGACCTGCTTCTTATTCTCTTGCAGGTCTGCCTGTACCTGTACCAGCTCTTCTTTGAGCTTGTCGGAGTCGGGTTGCGCTTCTTCAAGATAGGAGCGATAACGCTGTTGTTCCTTGAGCAAGCTATCGTGACTGATGCGCAACGCTTCGAGCGTCTGAGACTCACCTTGCAAGTCGAGTGCGGTAGAATCGCGCTTTCCGCGCACGTTCGCGCTCTTCTCTGAAGCTTGCAGCGACTCGATCTGCAATTCTTTCAAGGAATTCTCGAGCGTATCGTATACATTGC
>CABRGJ010000156.1 GCA_902470405.1 uncultured Eggerthella sp. | reverse complement strand
GAAGAACTTCGAGTTCGAGCGCTGCTTGGTCGTCGCTCAGGGTCTTGGCCTTGCTGAGGCTGCTCTTGATGACGCTATTGATTATGCCCTCGATCGTATCGCTTTCGGCAAGCCGATCGCAGACAATCCTCGTGTTCAGGACCTCATCACCGAGTCCAAGCGCACCATCCTCTACACGCGCATGATGCTCTATTTATGCCTCTGGATGCTCGATCAGGGTATGTCCTGTAACGCTGAGGTTGCGATGCTGAAGTCCGAATCCACCAAGACCTGTCTTAAGGTTGCCGACAACGCTATCGAGATCTTCGGTGGCCTCGGTTACACCGAAGAGGTTCGCGTCGGCCGCATCTGGAAAGACCTTCGCGGCAACGCTCTTGCTGGTGGTACTTGTGAGGTCATGGACTACATCGCTGGTCGTGCTATCGTCAACAAGTATCGCGCACGCAAAAAGTAGTTAGGTATCTAAGTGCTCATAGTGACCTGCGAAAGTGGGTCACTATTTTAAGTGGTTAGATTAAGTTCGATTTCAAATTTGTACTCGATACGAATGAGAAAAGGAGCAAGAAAGTTATGAAAATTGTTGTTGCTGTCAAAGTAGTGCCAGACGATCAGGACATCTTCGTTTCCGGCGATCGTTCTCTGGACTATTCCAAGGCTAAGCCGAAGATCTCTGAGTACGACAAGAACGCGATCGAAGCTGCAGCTCAGTTCGCTGCTGCAAACGATGGTTCTTCTGTCATTGCTATCAGCGCTGTTCCCACGAAGAACGACGACACCAAGGCTAAGCAGAACATCCTCGCTCTTGGCGTCGACGAGCTCTTCATGGCTACCGACGATGCGCTTGAAACTGCAGATTCTTATGCAACCGCTCAGGTTCTGAAGAATCTCGTCGAGACTAAAGTTCCTGATTATGACGTCATCATCTGTGGTGATGGTTCCGCAGACCTCTATGCAGGTCAGGTTAACATTCAGCTCGCTGCTGCACTGGGTGTTCCGACCATCAACGAAGTGACCTCTCTCACCGCTGAGGGTGACAAGCTCGTCGTTGAGCGCACGCTCGATGAAGAGGTTGAAGAGATCGAGGTTCCGCTTCCTGCAGTCGTTTCAGTATCTCCCGACATCGCGACTCCTCGTATCGCTGGTATGCGTGACATCCTCGCTGCGAAGAAGAAGCCTCAGGACGTTGCAGCTGCTGCAGTTCCTGTTGACGTCAAGGTCACCGTTGAGGACATCAAGGCTCCTGAACTGGCACCTCGTAAGAACCAGATCTTCGAAGAAGGCGACATCGACGCATTCGTTGCTGCTGTTGCCGAAGCACTCAAATAAGTTAGAGAAGGCGGTATAAGAATATGAAAGCATTAGTATTGGCAGAAACCATCGACGGTCAGCGCGCTCTTTGCGCTGGTGCTCGTTCCATCGCTGATGAAGTTGTCCTCGCTGTCGTGAAGGGCGCTCCTGAAGCAGGTATTGCTGATAAGGCATATGACATCGAACTTCCTGCAGGCGAACCGGTCGAGAACGCTGCTGCTGGCGTGAAGGCTGTTTATGACGCAGAGAATCCTGACGTTGTTTTGGTCGAGCCTACACCGCGCGACAAGATCCTTGCTGGTCTGCTCGCTGCAAGCCTCAGCACCTCGGTCATCTCCGATGTCACCGCTATCGATGGCGATGTCGTCACCAATATGTACTTCGGCGGTTTGGCTGAGCGCTAAGATCTACACCGTCGCTGCTACCTGCTTTGATGATGCAGAGCCAACTGGCACTGACACCGTTGAGACCATCGCATACGTTGCACCCGAGAAACCCCTCGTGCTTCGTGGCACCAAGGAAGTTCCCCGCAGCGGTGCAGACCTTACCAAGGTCGATGTCGTTGTTGGTGCTGGCCGTGGCTTCGCAGAGGAATCTGAGCTTCAGATGGCTCGCGATCTGTGTGCTAAGGTCGGTGGCGAACTCGGTTGCTCTCGTCCGCTTGCAGAGAACGTCAACTGGCTGCCGAAGAACCTCTACATCGGTGTTTCTGGCCTTCAGCTCGCTCCCAAGGCATATATCGCTCTGGGCATCTCTGGTCAGATGCAGCACATGGTCGGCGTGACTGGCGCAGATGTCATCATCGCTGTCAACAAGGATGCAAATGCTCCTGTCTTCAAGCAGGCTGACTACGGTATCGTTGGCGACATCAAGACCGTTGTTCCTGCTCTTATCGAGAAGCTTTAAGTCGCTTTTAGGGGGGCGCCTCGATTTGGGGCGCCCTTTTACTGTTCACCTCTGAAAGGAAGAAAATGGCCGAGATTACTCTAGACGCCGATTTCGAGCCCGACTTCGACGTTATCGTCGTCGGTGGCGGTTGTGCAGGCTGCGTTGCAGCTTATACGCTCGCTCAAGCTGGTAAAGCTGTTCTCGTTGTCGAGCGCGGCAACTATTCGGGTGCGAAGAATATGACCGGTGGTCGTATCTACACCCACTCGCTTGCAAAGGTTTTCCCTGATTACCTGGATGCGCCTTTGCAGCGCAAGGTCGCGCATGAGCGCATTTCGCTCATGGCTCCCGACTCGAATTTCACGGTCGACTTCACTTCACGTGAACTCACCGAGCCCGGTCAGGAATCCTGGACCGTTCTGCGCGCACCCTTCGATCAGTGGCTCGCTGAGAAGGCTGAAGAGGCGGGCACTGAGATCATTCCCGGTATCGCGGTCGAGGATCTCCTTACTGCGAATGGCAAGGTAGTGGGCATTTCCGCTGCAGGTGAAGAGATGACCGCGCAGATGGTCATCTTGGCTGATGGCGTAAACTCGCTGCTCACCTCGAAGGCTGGTCTTTCCAAGCCTGCTCCTGCTATCGATCAGGTCGCAGTTGGCGCCAAGGAGACCATTCAGCTCGATCCTGCTGTCATCGAGAGCCGTTTCTTGTGCAATCCTGGCGAAGGTGCTTCCTGGTTGTTTGCAGGTAGCCTGACCAATGGCGCTATCGGTGGCGCATTCGTCTATACCAACGAGGATACCGTCTCTATTGGTATCGTCGCAACCATGTCCGAAGTCATCAAGCAAGACATCCCGGTCTATCAGATGCTCGAGAACTTCAAAGAGCGTCCCGAGATCGCTCCGCTCATCCGTGACGGCAAACTGGTCGAGTATTCTGGTCATGTTGTTCCTGAAGGTGGCTACAAGATGATGCCCGAGTTGGTTGGCAACGGCGTTATCGTCGCAGGCGATGCAGCTATGATGTGCATGAACCTTGGCTACACCGTTCGCGGTATGGATCTGGCTATCGCTTCGGGTGAGATCGCAGGTAAGGCAGCTATCCAGGCGCTCGACGCAGGCGATACCTCCCCAGCTGGTCTTCAGTGCTACAAGACCATGCTCGATGATTCCTTCATCATGCGCGACATGAAGCAGTACCAGAACTTCCCTGAGTTCATGGAAGAATGCCCACGCATCTTCGTTGGCTACCCAGAGATGATCCGCGATATCAT
>CABRGJ010000155.1 GCA_902470405.1 uncultured Eggerthella sp. | reverse complement strand
TGCTGCTTGTCATCGACTCGCTGTTGCCGCATCTTCATCTTGACTCGAAGAAACCTGAGGGCCTCCGTAGCAATCTTAAAGAGTCGACGATGCTCTTTTTAGCAGTTGCCATCCATAACCTACCCGAAGGCATGGCAGTCGGTGTTGTATTGGCAGGCTTTCTATCGGGAGAGGGCATCATCGCGCTCGCTGGACTCGTTGCGCTCTCGATCGGCATTGCGATCCAGAACATACCCGAAGGTGCCATCATCTCCATGCCGCTCGTTTCAGCCGGTCTTTCGCGTAAGAAGGCGTTTGGCTTCGGTTTTCTTTCAGGTGTGCTCGAGCCTATTGGCGCACTGCTCATGCTGGCGCTCACGAGCCTGGTCACGCCGTTTTTGCCCTATGTGCTCGCATTTGCAGCAGGTGCGATGATCTATGTGGTCGTGGAAGAGCTCATACCTGAGACGCAAGCGGGCAAACATTCGAATGTAGGAACTATAGGTGTTGCGCTCGGTTTCACGCTCATGATGATTCTTGATGTAGCATTAGGCTAGAGAGGCAACGGATCAAGTCTGGAGGATTCATATGTTAGAGACTGGCATCGTTCATACTGAAGCGACGATGGTGACCGAGCAGAATACTGCTGTAGCATTAGGTAGTGGCACGGTGGCAGTGTTCGCCACCCCCGCTATGATCAACCTGATCGAGTATACGTGCTCACAAAGCGTCCAAGATAAGCTCGAGCCAGGCCAGACGAGTGTTGGCACGCATCTTGATGTGAGCCACGACGCTCCCACGCCCGTCGGCATGGAAGTCTGCTGCAGCAGCACGCTTGTGAAAGTAGATGGTCGAGCGCTTACGTTCGAGGTCGAGGTGAGCGATGGCAAGGATATCGTTGGACGTGGAACGCATAGTCGCTTTATCGTTGATAAGGCGAAGTTCGAGTCGAAGGCGAATGCAAAGGCGAATGCCTAGTCGAGCATCGTTCAAGAGCGTTTCAAAGGTCGGGCTTGCGCTCGACCTTTTTTGTCACGAGGCCAATGAAGGGTGTTTGATGCTGATCATCCCTCGCTTTCATCATGGTTTGCATTGCGCGCAGGGCCGATAGCCTTGTTCGATCAAGCTCTCGCGACTTGCGGTCGTATCCTTTCGATTCTTCGCTTTCATCTCGGTCGTCGAGCGACAATCGGGATAATGGAATCTCTTCGTGCTCGTGTTGAGCACGTAGGCGCGTTCGATATCTTGTGCGGTCGTTTCGCTCGATCGGGATCGTTGCGTTGTTTCTGCAAGGCGGCTTTCCCCGGTCGCATAATCGATGATGATGCCAGGCTGTACGTTGTAGCAATACACATTGAAACAGATGGATGCGCCCGCATCATCGATCGAGAAGGCCTCGATCTGAACGCCACGCGCGATCAGTTCATCATCACGGAAATCGGGTGTCACGCGCATGAGGATATGTTTGTCGTGTTCGGGAGTCGCGTCCTCTTTGTCAAGATAGTCGCGAATCTTTTGTTCGAACGAGCCCATCACCTTTTGGTTGAGTTGTTCGGTGCCTGTTATCAGGTCGCACGGGTTGACCGCTTCGTCGCTCAGGGAATAGGCGATGAGATGCGAGCGTTCGTAGAGATGATTGAGTCCGATCTCAGGGTAATAGGCCTGCACCCAGCCGCTCGGATTCGGCATGTTCGTATTGCGCTTGCTGCCGGGTTTTGGGCGTGTGTTCTCGCAAAGGATCGCAAAGGCCGAGGTAGCGCGACCAAGACTATCGAGCGCACCATATTCTTCGGTGCCGTCCGGTGCTGCCAGCTCGTCGGCGGTGAATTGTGGCATGTTGTCGTTGAGCTCAATATAAGCCTCACCTGAATAGTCAGGAATATCGACAAAATCGAGCGTGCGCCCGCTCTGTGATGTAACGATATCGATCGCTGGTGAGGAGCTATTCTCGACCGTGGATGCTCGAGTGCCATCTTCGCTCTGTGGAACAGTACCAGCGCATCCGCTCATCAAGAAGAGCGAGATGAAGAGCGCGAAGAATGCAGCAGAGATACGTGCTTTTACCGTGCGATCGTCTAGGAAGACCCATTTGAGATGCCGCATATTGCTCCGTCCCGCTCGTGGAAATGTAGGCGTTATTCTACCACTTAACGCGCGAGCATCCTCTTGCGTTGCAGTATGCTAAGACTACGCTTTTGGAAGAGGGTTTATGGCTAAACGCGGCATCGTCATCGTGAATACAGGCAGTCCAGCTGCGCCTACTCCTGAAGCTGTGCGTGCGTATTTACGAGATTTCTTGAGCGATCCACGCATTTGCCCGATAAACCCGCTTTGCTGGAAGCTGATCTTGAATGCATTCATCCTTCCTAAACGTTCGGTCGCTTCGGCACAGAAGTATGCATCTATCTGGACTCCAGATGGGTCGCCCCTTACGTTGATCATGGGCTTACTTGCAAGTCGCTTGCAAAGCGTTCTCGATGTGGCTGATGGAGGTCAGAGCGTCGTGCGTAGCGCTATGAGCTATGGCGCGCCATCGCTGGAAGAAGCGGTAGAAGAGCTTTATGAGGCAGGCGTGGAAGAGCTTGTGGCCATGCCGCTCTATCCGCAAAGTGCTTTTTCAACGACGATGGTCGTCCGTGATAAGGTCGAAGAACTTATCCTTAAGCGTGAGTGCAGATTATCGGTGCGCATAGTCGAGCATTATGCAGAATGTGATGCTTATATCGAAGCGATTGCTCGCTCTATACATGCTTCAGGTTTCGATCCTTCTCGTGACAAGGTGCTCTTTGCATTCCATTCAATCCCTATGAAAGATATTGAAGCGGGAGATACGTATCCAGACCAGGTGTTTTCAAGTGCAACAGCTATCGCTGCACGTGTAGGAGCTCTTGAGGGATGTTGGTCTGTTGGTTTTCAATGCCGTTTCGACAAGAGTCGCAGATGGCTTGGGCCGTATATTGTCGAATCAATGGAGCACCTCTATGACAATGTGCGACCAGGACAGGGAAGGCTTTTTGTGGTCGCGCCAAATTTCTCGATCGATTGCTTAGAGACACTTTTCGATATTGAGGTTGAGTTGAGACAGACATTCTTTCAGCGCTATCCCGATGCAAAGAAAGAAGACTTCGTCTATGTTCCCTGTTTGAATGATTCGGATGATCAGGTCGCACTGCTCACCTCGCTCATCTCGGCATGAGGGAAATAGAAGAAAAGCAGGCTTCGCACGCCTTTATGGCGAGAATTCTTTGCAATGCGTTTTGATGCTTCGAGCGTGTTTTGCTCGTTTCGCAGCTAGAGTGTGTCGTAGTGTATATCATCGACCGCTTCGAGCCATTCGTTTGAGGTGTCGCTACCGGGAACCTCGAAGGCAAGATGCGAAAACCAGCTATCCGCTGCTGCTCCATGCCAATGCTTTACATTTGCAGGAATATGAACAATATCGCCTGGGACCATGAGCTGTGCAGGCTTTCCCCATTCCTGATACCACCCACGTCCACCTACGCACACGAGCATCTGTCCGCCGCCTTGTG
>CABRGJ010000154.1 GCA_902470405.1 uncultured Eggerthella sp. | reverse complement strand
GTACACGCTCGGTTCTGGTTTCATCCCGAGCCCGAATCATGCGGGTGGTCTGCGCTATCACGGTATGAGCCCTATCCTCTCTCAGCTCTACCACGATGGCTTCATCGATGAGGCGCGCAGCGTCGAGCAGACCAAGGTCTTCGAAGCGGCGACCCTATTCGCGCGCGTCGAAGGTACGCTGCCAGCTCCCGAGTCGTCTCATGCGATTCGTGTTGCGATCGATGAGGCGCTCAAGTGTAAGGAAACGGGCGAGGAGAAGACCATCGTATTTGGTCTTACTGGCACGGGCTACTTCGACTTGATGGCCTATCAGGCGTATCGCGAGGGCACCATGACCGACTATATCCCAACCGATGCCGACCTGGAAGAAGGATTCAAGTACATTCCGAAGCTCGAGGGCATCCAATAGCTCTTGTGTTGCTTCCTAGGGACTTTCTTATGCTCCATGCCTTCAGGCTTTTTGGCTCGTTAGGCATGGAGCGTTTACTTGAGGTGTTCTTTGGCAAAAAAGCGCGTTTCGACTGCAAGTTCTGGTTCGAAACAAAGAAACGACCCTGGAAGATCCAGGGTCGTTTTGACTTCATGGTGGAGACGATGGGGATCGAACCCACGACCTCAGCATTGCGAACGCTGCGCTCTCCCAACTGAGCTACGTCCCCATGGTTTTGAAGCGAAATGCAGGCAAGAAACCTCGCATTTCGTCCTTCAACATTGTACGCAAGCAAAGCTTCTTGTCAAACGATTGTGTTGATAAGATCGATGAGCATCTTGCTTCTCTGCATGTCGCGTAAGTTATAATGACACGAACTATTATTCCGCGTTAAAAGGCAGCTCTCATGGCAGATATCCAAATGAGATTCGGCAAAGATATGCTCGTGCTCTCGACGGGTTTCGCGCGTATCTTCGATCAGCAAGGTTTCGACATCAAGACCGAAGAGGCTTATGTCGATCTATGCGAGCCAGAGTTGGTCGAGCAGGCTTACCAGATGGAGAAGATGATCGCTACGCCATGCTTGTGCACTGCTACCGAATGCATCACGAACGCGCGTCTTGCGCATGAGAAGTTCGAGGGTCGTGGGCCAGAGCTTGCTCAAGGCGCATGGGAGATGGTCGATTCTTTCACACCACAGCATAGTCTTGCGGTGGTGGGTCCAACAGGGTTGCCACTCGACGAATCGAGCGCGCCTTCGCTCAAAGCTTCGCGCAAGCAGTATCAAGATGCAGTAGCCGAACTGGTGAATTACCCGTTCGATGCGCTCTACTTCAGTGGTTTTACCAATGGTTACGATGCGCAATGCGCGCTCATCGCAGCACGTGCGATCTATGATGGACCGGTCTTCCTTTCCTTTGAACTCACTGACGAAGGCGCGTTACCATCGGCGTCTCACACGCTTGAAGAGGCTGTTCGTTTGGCAGATGAATATGGGGCCGATGTGATCGGCGTTACATCAGGTGCGCGACTCGAGAAGCTCGAAGCTGTGGTGGCGATACTGCGAGAAACAACCGCAAAGCCGATCATCGTCGAATTGGTGGTGCGCGAGCTGATCGAGCGTGCGCTCAATCCTGATGCGGATAATCCGTACTATTCGCCAGATACCATGGTCGAAGTTGCATTGAAGCTCCATGCGTGGGGCGTGCAGTTCGTGCGTGCGGCTGGCATGGCAAGCCCTGCGTATACCGGCGCACTCGTCGCGACGCTTTCGGGCCTTGATGTCGTGGTGTAGGAGGCAGTGATGAGCAAGCTTGAGAAAAGTCCTGACTTCGGTGTGTTGCAAGACTTCGTTGAGAGTTTGTTCGCCGATGCAGAAGAAGTTCCACGGCTCGATATCGTGGTGCAGGCCGAGGCGCTCGATCTGAATCCTGATCTACAGGAGATCGTATCGCTCTTGCCTCCGGGCACTTATACACGTGATAAGCTTTGCGATCAGTTCAACTCGTCGCTCTCGTCGCATGGGTGGGGATACTATTACGGAGCCGTTCACTAAGAACGGCTTTTTCTTTGCTTTTGCGAGCGTGCAATTCAGTGGTTTTTTTGAGCCATATGACAATAAATATCTATGTCAAGACTTGTATCCTATATTTTCTGTTCATACTATATCTATACTGACTTTGGCGTATCAACCACAAGATATTGTGCATAACATGCGTAAAAGTCGTGGAAAACTAGGGGAAAAGAACAAAACGCCTCGTCACGCTCGACGGGCACAAACGCAGATCAAATACAGAACAATTAGGAGAGAAGCTGCATGATTACTTCAATTATCAAACGTGATGGCAGAGAGACGGCATTCGATCAGACCAAGATCGCCGATGCGATCGAGAAGGCATTCCAAGCTTCTGGTGCCATGCAGGATCGCGCAGTCGCCGAGCAGATCACGGACGCAGTCATCGCCAAGCTCGAGCATGGGGCGATCGAGGGCACGCCTACGGTCGAAGGGGTGCAGGACCTCGTGGAAGAAGCGCTCATCGAAGCGAACTTCAGCCAGACCGCAAAGGCATACATCCTTTATCGCGCCGAGCGTAATCGCGTGCGCGATGTGAACAGTCGTCTTGTTCAGACCTTGAAGGACATCACGTTCTCGAAGGCAAGCGATTCAGACATGAAACGCGAGAACGCCAACATCGACGCCGATACCGCTATGGGTACCATGCTCAAGTACGGCTCCGAATCCGCTAAGCAGTTCTATGAAATGTGCGTCATCGATCCGCGCTTTGCCCGCGCGCATCGTGAAGGCGATATCCATATCCACGATATGGACTTCTATACCCTCACCACCACCTGTTGCCAGATCGATCTCCGTCGCCTGTTCAAGGGTGGTTTCTCTACGGGACATGGTGTATTGCGCGAGCCGAATGACATTGCCAGCTATTCAGCACTCGCGTGTATCGCTATCCAGTCGAACCAGAACGATCAGCATGGTGGCCAGTCTATCTGCGATTTCGATTACGGTCTAGCGCTAGGCGTGAAGAAGACCTTCAAGCGCCTTTACAAGAAGCATTTGTTCGAAGCGCTCAGCTTGCTCACCGATCTCGAGGATCCGAAGGCGACCGCCGAGATGCTCATCGGTCGTGTCGAAGGGGAGACGGGCAAGGTTGCAAGCCTTGTCATGGATGCAACCTTTGAAGGCGCGATCGAATCAGAGCTCGCCGAGCTGGGTGTTGAGGCGGATGTTATCAAGCGTGCGATGAACTATGCTGAATCTTGCGCGAAGCAGGACACCGATCGCACCACCTTCCAGGCCATGGAAGCGCTCGTTCACAATCTGAACACCATGCATTCTCGTGCTGGCGCGCAGACACCGTTCTCTTCTATTAACTACGGCATGGACCCCTCTGCTGAGGGCCGTATGGTCATCAAGAACATCTTGCTGGCGACCGAAGAAGGTCTCGGCAGTGGCGAAACCCCTATCTTCCCGGTCCAGATCTTCCGCGTGAAGGAAGGCATCAACTACAACCCAGGTGACCCGAATTACGATCTGTTCAAGCTCGCTATGCGCTGCTCGGCAAAGCGTTTGTTCCCGAACTTCAGCTTCGTAGATGCGCCGTTTAAC
>CABRGJ010000153.1 GCA_902470405.1 uncultured Eggerthella sp. | reverse complement strand
GCGACCCTCGATACGTGCATAGGCACGTTCGGGTTCGCGCCCGATCGGTGAAGAGGTCTTTTCTGCCATAGGGCGCCCCTGTCGTCTGGTTCGGCAATGACTTTCGCGAGTCCCTGCTTCGATTCGCGCTACAATACAGGTTCACCGTTTGAAAGGATGCAGTATGAGCGAAGAAAAAAGCAGTGCTCTCTATAGTGATATTGTAGCGGTAAATTCAATCGATCCAGCTCTTTATGATATGTATCCCGTGAAGCGCGGCCTGCGCAATAACGATGGCTCTGGCGTCATCGCGGGCATCACTAATATCTCCAACGTGCATGGTTACATGATGAACGAAGGCGACAAGGTGCCAGTGGAGGGTCAGCTCACATTCCGCGGTTATAACATTTACGACCTGCTGAGCGATGCGAGCCCTGAAAAGCGCTTTGGTTTCGAAGAGGTTGCTTATCTGCTCATGCTCGGTAGCTTGCCTACGCAAGACCAGCTCGATCAGTTCATTGCTGCTATCGATGAACAGCGTGAACTGCCCGATGGGTTCACGGCCGATCGCATCATGCGCCATCCTTCTTCGAATCTCATGAACGTTCTCTCGCGCTCGGTCCTTTCGCTCTATGCCGATGATGAGGCTGCTGAAGACCGTTCCTATGAACACGAACTTCAGACCGCTATCTCGCTCATCTCGCGCTTGCCACGCATCATGGTCTTGGCTTATTACGCCAAGCAGGCGTTCTTCAATGGCGACTCGATGATCATGCACCGTTTCATCCCTGGTCAGAGTTCGTCCGAGACCATCCTCTCCATGCTGCGTCCCGATCGCGAGTTCACGGCTGAAGAGGCGCGTATGCTCGATATCATGATGTGTTTGCATGCAGAGCATGGTGGCGGTAATAACTCGACCTTCACGTGCCGTGTGCTCTCGTCTTCCGATACCGATCCTTATTCTGCCTATGCAGGAGCGATCGGTTCCTTGAAAGGATCCAAGCATGGCGGCGCGAATCATCAGGTGCTCGCTATGCAAAAAGAGATCAAGGAAAACGTGAAGGATTGGAGCAACGAGGACGAGGTTGCTTCCTATATCGCGAAGATCGTGAACAAGCAGGCTTACGACAAGACGGGCCTCATCTACGGCATGGGTCATGCGGTCTATACGCTTTCTGATCCCCGTGCGATCATCTGTAAGGATTTCGCGACGCGTCTCGCAGAGGGCACTGAACACGAAGCAGAGCTGAATCTGTTGAAATCTATCGAGAAGCTGGCACCAGAGGTCATCTTGCGCGAAAAAGGGACCGATAAGGATATGTGCGCCAATGTCGATATGTACTCCGGTTTCGTCTACTCCATGATGGGCATCCCGGCAGACCTCATCACGCCACTGTTCGCATGCTCACGTATGTCAGGATGGGCAGCTCATCGCATTGAAGAACTGGTTTCGGGCAAGCGCATCATCCGCCCTGCTTATAAGACAGCGGTGAAGCCTCAAACGTATGCTCCTATCGAGGATCGCTAAGCAGACAGGGTTTAGGCAGGCAAGGGCTCTAGATGTCAAAGAGCCTCGAATGCAGATGACCATTAGCCGCCGATTTAGCGCGCTAAGTATGGAGAAGTTGCGCCGATTGAAACATCGGCGCTTTCTTTTTTGCAAGAAGCACTAAGGTAGAAAAGTTGCTGTTTATTCAGCATTCTTTTTGCAGCGCACAATACTGCAATTCAATAAGGACGGATTGCCCGTCCTTTTTTAACAGGTGAACAAGGTAGACATCTTCTTTAGAAAGGATCTGTTTCTGTATGGGTCTAACACGTGAACAAGCAGTTAACGTTGCAATCCTGCTTATCGGTACGTTTGTGGTCGTGCTCAATCAGACGCTGCTCTCGCCAGCGCTTGCTTCGATCATGCGCGATCTAGCGATCGATGCTCCCACGGTGCAGTGGGTCATGTCCATCTATTCATTGGTCGAGGCGGTCATCATCCCGCTCTCAGCGTTCCTCATCGGCCGTTTCACCACGCGCCAGCTCTTCATCACGGGCTTGAGCATCTTTACGCTAGGTAGTCTGTTCTGTGCGCTTTCGCCGGATTTCATCTTCCTGCTCGCGGGTCGTGTATGTCAGGCGATCGCAGCAGGTATCTTCATGCCGATGATCTTCACGGTCTTGCTGCTCATCTTCCCGCGCGAGAAGCGTGGTTCTGCGATGGGCCTTGTTTCGCTTGTCATCGGTTTTGCTCCTGCGGTCGGTCCTACGCTTTCGGGCGTGCTGGTCGACAGCATCGGATGGCGCATGCTCTTCGTGGTGGTTACCGTAGCAGGCGCGATACTGCTTCTTCTTTCGGTGAAGTTCTTGAAGAACTATGGGGACTTCGAACGTACGACCTTCGATAAGCCCTCCGTGATGCTCTCGACGATCGGTCTGGTCAGCTTGCTTTACGGTCTTTCGACCTTCTCTTCTTCCACGAATTACTTGGTTACTGCAGGATTCATCATCGTTGGTATCGTGGTCGTTGCGATCTTCGTTCGTCGCCAGCTCAAGCTCGAGAACCCGCTTTTGAAGGTAACGGTTTTGAAGACGCGCAACTATCGTATTGCGATCATCGTCTCTATCATCAATTTTGGCGTGCTCATCGGCTTAGGCACGATCTTGCCTCTGTATCTGCAGACGCTGCGTGGTTTTACTGCGCTCGAAACAGGTCTTACCATGTTGCCGGGTGCGCTCATCGGTGCGTTCATCGGCTATTTTGCAGGTCGTCTGTTCGACCGTTTGGGTGTACGTAAGTGCGTTGTACCGGGAGTGTGCCTCTTTTTCTTCGGTGCGCTCGGCTTCCTGTTCTTCGACCTGAACACCGATCTGGTGGTCATCTGTGCGGTCTACACGGTTGTTGCGCTCGGTATTCAATTCCTGTCCACTCCGATGAACACTTGGGGTATTAACTCGTTGGACAACAATGTTATTCAGCATGCGAACGCAGTGACCAACACCATGAACCAGGTTTCGGCTGCGTTCATGACCGCGCTCATCGTTTCGATCTCAGCTCTAGGTTACGTGGTTGCACCAGGAGCAAGTCCTGAAGTTCAACTCTACGAAGGCGATCATTTGGCGTTCGTTGCATCGGCCATTCTGGCGGCGATCGCGTTTGTTATCGTTATCTTCTTCGTTCGCGATCGAAAGCTGAAGTCAGACCATCTTGCTCCAAAGCCTATGCGACAATTTGAACCGACCGAGGATGCGGACAAGATCCCTGTTAGTCGTGCGATGAATCGTGATCCTTACTTCGTCACAAGCGATGCTACTATTCGCGAGGTCGCGCAGATCATGGTCGAGAAGAAATCGGGCGGGGTTACGATCGTTGATGATGATCATAAAGCGGTCGGCTTCATCTCTGATGGCGATATCATGAAGTATATCGGCCGCGACGACGGTATCCTCGATTCAACTTACATGCTCTATCAGGTTCCCGACCCGCAGACGTTCCCCCAGCGTGTCAGCGACTTGATCGATATGAACGTGATGAAGATCGCTACGAAGACCGTCATTGCAGTGAAGGCGGAATCCTCGCTCGAGAATGCA
>CABRGJ010000152.1 GCA_902470405.1 uncultured Eggerthella sp. | reverse complement strand
GATGGCCGGGGCGAACGCGATCACGATGCTGAACAGCCCCATGGCGGTGCCGCGCTTCTCCACGGGGAACGTGAGCATGAGCACGGTCATGACCATGGGCATGAGCACGCCTGCACCGACCGCTTGCACGATGCGACCTGCAAACAACACAGAGAAGTTCGGACCCCACGCAGCACAGAGCGAGCCGAGCGCAAAAACGCTCATTGAGAACAGGAATAAGTTGCGAATGGGAAAACGATCGATCAAGAATGCTGTGACCGGTATCATGATGGCATTCACGAGCGTAAAGCCTGTGGTGAGCCACTGGCCTGTGGCCGCATTGATGCTCATATCGTTCATGATAGAAGGCAATGCCGGCGCGACCACCGTCTGATTGAGCACCGTGATGAACGTACCTGCGAGCAACAGTACGATCATGACCGTTTGCCTGTGGGTTATGCCAAGGCGGTTGACCTTCGTATTCGTCATCTCCGCCTGCATGAACTATTCCTCTTCGCCCTCTTCTTCGGGCTCTAACTTGAATTCCACGCCGATCTTGTCGATACGTAGTGCGTCCATTGCGTCGATCTTGAGCGCGATGGAACGACCGTCGTGGTGCAGCTCGACAGAATCGCCTTCGGTCGGAATCTTATCAAGCAGATCGAGCATGAGGCCGCCAGCTGTTTCATAATCGTAGATGGGCACCGGTTCATAGCCAATGAACTCGACGAACTGATCGACCGGAAGGGATCCATCGACCACGTAGGTATCTTCACCTGTCTTCAGGATCTCGTCCTGATCATCGTGGAGGTATTCGTCTTCCACGCTACCGATGATCTGCGCGATGATATCTGACATGGTGACGATACCCGAAGTGCCGCCGTGCTCGTCGACCACGACCGCAATCTTGGTGTGATTCTCTTGCAACATCTGCATAAGCTTATCGATGCCAAGGCTTTCCGGAACAGGATTGATGGCACGGATGATGAGATCGTCCTTGGTCGCATCCGCCGGCAAACGATATGCATCCTTGATGTGGACGAAACCGATGATATTGTCTTTGTTCTCCTTGAAGACCGGGTAGCGCGTGAATTTATTCTTGCCCATGATATCGAGGATGGTATCCAGATCATCGTCGATGTCGATGGCCACAAGTTCGGTGCGCGGCGTCATGATGGCCTTCGCATCCTTGTCGTCAAGATCGAAAACGTTATCCAAGATCTCGTATTGATCGCTTGCAAGCTCACCGCTCTCCGCGCTCTCCTCGAGCAGGATCTTGATCTCTTCTTCGGTATACGCTTGATGCTCGTCAGTAACGTCATGGCCTGTCAAACGCATGATGCCGTTAGTGGCGCTATTGAACAACCACATGATGGGATAGGTAATGCGATAGAACCAGTAGAGCGGCGTTGCTGAAAAGAGCGCGTATCTTTCAGTGTTGAGGATCGCAAGCGATTTCGGCACCAATTCGCCCAAAATGACATGCAACGCAGTGATGATGATAAAACCGATGGCCACTGCAATAGCCGATACTGCAGCATCGGGAAGACCGATGCTCGCGAGCGGATCGTGAATGACGCTCGACACCGCCGGTTCGCCCAGCCAACCAATAGCAAGCGATGCAAGCGTGATACCGAGCTGACATGCAGAGAGATAGGCGTTCACGTTCTCTGAGATCGTCTTGGCACACTTTGCGCCCCTTTTGCCCTCTTCAAGCAGCAGATCGATCTGTGATTTCCTGATACGAACGAGAGAGAATTCTGCAACTACGAAAAAAGCGTTCATGAGCAGAAAGAAGATCACTAACGCTATGCTTATGACGAATGTCATGGGGTCATCTACTCCTTTAAGGCCTCGTCCTCAATTCTCCCGTAACCTTTCATGCAGTTAAGCAGTAATGAAAAATATACATCAAAACGTAACTAATATATGCAGCATGAAACCTCTTGTCTGATTATTCTAGAGTTTCATCTGTTTTCCTGCACGAATCTCGCGCTCACACGACAGAGAAATGAGTAGAATTCAGAACATGTCGACATTCTTCGAAAAGCTGTTCGCTGTGATTCGAACTGCCGCACACTATCTTTGGATCGCCCTTAAAGCACTAGGGCGCGGCCTTCTATGGCTCGCTTCGACGATCTTGCGTCTTTTGAGCAGCCTCATCACATGGGCACGCTACAATCTCTCTCCCCGCGTACAACTGATCCTCATCGCCATCATCGTAGCGCTCATGGTGGTAGGTGTCGCGCTCGTGTTCACGGGACATGGATGTTCGGCTAATACTGGCTCCGACCAGACAACCACAGAAGAGGAAGAGGCGCCTCCTAAGGTCACCTACACCCCTAACGAACTGGATGTGCAAGAGCTTGCCTATACTCCCAACACTATCGAATCATTCTCGCTCGTGGAAAGCGGCAACCAGATGTTCGCCACGCTCTCCGAAGACGACAACCGCACGATAACCAACGCACTCTCTTGGCTTCAAGCCGACAACGAAGACGTGGGCTTTTTGATCATGAACCTGAACACGGGAAGCGGATTCTGCTACAACATCGACACGAAGATCTATGGGGCGAGTACCTACAAAGCGCCGATGAGCGTCTTCTTGTGCGAAGAGTACATCGATGGTGGCACGCTGCAGAAATCAGCCGTGAGCACGCGTATCGAAAACGCCATCATCTGGTCGGATAATCAATCCTATCGTTCGCTCAAGCACAGCTTCGATGGCTCGAACCATAACGCCTGGCTCCAATCGATGGGTATCGATCCTTCAAGCTACCTGTCCACCTTCCCTACGTATTCCGTGCGAGACTCCGCAACCATCTGGATGCACACCTGGGATTACCTCAATTCAGGCAGTTCTACCGCTGAATGGCTGGGTGGCCTGCTCTCGCGCACCGAAACCTCGTTTCTGCGCAACGGCGCAGAACAAGTGGGCATGACCAACGCCACTGTCTATAACAAGGCTGGCTGGTGCGTTTCCAGCAGCGGGACCGAGGACGCTGTGAGCGATGCAGGCATCGTCGTAGAAGGCGACAATGTCTATCTCGTGGTCGCCTTCACCAGCAGGCCCGATAATCCCACTGCAGAAGCAAACCTCTCGAATCTGTTCGAGGCGCTGCTCTCCGTGCGTCATTCACTTGATGCTTCGAGCGCGACCTGGGACAATGTCGAATTCGTTGAAGCTCCTGCACAAGACGAAGGCGAAGAAGGTCAGATATTGGTCGAACCTGCCAATGGTCAAGAACAATACGAGATCGCTATCGCGCCCTCAGACGATGCGAGCACCGGCAACAGCCAAATGGCGCAAAGCGACGCTGTTGACTTCGTGATCGTCTATCCATCTGGTGAACGCTTCACGAGCAACGGGTCACTGCTCATATCCGAGGTGTCTTGATGGGCAGCGATGCACCTTGCGCACCTGAGGCTTGCGAATGTCACGCTGAAGCTCCGAGGCGTTTTTCAACGCTTCTCATGCTCACCTGGGTCTTTACGATCATGTCAATCGCCGGGCTCTTGCTCGAGACCTTCCAGCATTTCTTCGCATTCAACGGAGAATGGGAGAGCCGCGCCGGACTCATCTGGGG
>CABRGJ010000151.1 GCA_902470405.1 uncultured Eggerthella sp. | reverse complement strand
TCCGACACCTGCGAGACCCTCGACGATCTGAAGAAGGAGATCACCGAGCGCCTGAAGGCAGAGCGTCAGGAAGCTGCTGACAACGCTTTCGAGGAGAAGGTTCTGGACGCTGTAATCGACGGCATGAAGGCTGACATTCCGGCTGCAATGATCGACGCTCAGGTTGACACCATTGTACAGGACTTCGGCTACCGTCTGCAGATGCAGGGCATGGGCCTCGAGCAGTACCTCAAGATGACCGGCACTGAGATGGGCGCATTCCGCGCAATGTTCAAGGATCAGGCTGAGCGTCAGGTTAAGACCCGTCTGGCACTGCAGAAGGTTGTTGAACTGGAAGGCATTACTGTTTCCGATAAGGAGCTTGAGGAAGAGTATGCTAAGATGGCAGAGCAGTACAAGATGGAAGTTGAGAAGGTTAAGGCCATCGTTTCCAAGGAAGCTCTGGAGGGCGATCTGAAGATCTCGAACGCGCTCGAGTTCATCAAGAAGATTCCGTATTGCAGAAGCCGCGTACACAGGCTTACATGAATCCAGGGAGATTCATGCCTCCCGTAACGGCATTCATGCGCTGATTGCTCATTTCCGACACGCCACGAAGCGCTTCGTTGACCGCAGCGATGACCATATCCTGAAGCATTTCGACATCTTCCGGATCGACCGCATCAGGATCGATAGTGAGTGCAGTGATGTTCATATCGCCTGACGCAACAGCCTTGACCATGCCGCCACCAGCAGTGGCCTCAAAGCTCATCGTAGCGATCTCTTCTTGCGCTTTGTTGAGCTCTTTTTGCATCTTCTGAGCCTGACGCATCATCTGTTTCATATCCATAGAGAAGATCTCCTCGTCTCGTCGTGCATGTTAGTTCGTAGCCTTGATAACTACATCGTATCAATAACTACATCGTATCAAACTTCACATCGTCACCGAAGCTTGCAGTGAGAATCTGCTTTATCCGATCGCTTTCGCTCATCATCTCATCGCTCGATGAAGCACCAGACCCTACTGCGGGTGCACCCTGTTGGTATACAGGATCGGCTGAAGGAGAAATAGGAGCCGAGGCTTGTGCGACCACTGTATTTGTCGGAGTCGGCGAAGGGGCCTGTGGAACCTCAGAAGATAGGGGCGCAGGTACAGCAGTCGAAGAAGCAGCGGGCTGATAGTTGATCGGAGCTTCGTCTTCTATGAAGGGCGATTCGTCGTCGTAGCGGACAGCCGAAGCGGGCTGCGGTTGTACTACTGGCGTCTGAGCGACAGGAGCAGAAGTTGCCTGGGGTAAAGGGGTGGAAGATGCTTGCGGTGCCGCTGGCACTACTGGAGCTGGCTGCGACACTGTAGGAACAGAAGCTGGCGATGCGGCAGGCGGAGCAGCAGGAGGCTGAGCAGGCGATACAGAGGCCTGGGGCATCGCAGTTGAAGCTTGCGCACCTTGCTCTCTACCCATGACAAGCTCGAATGGCACCGATCCACCAAGCACCTCGATGAAGGTTTGCGCGAGCAGATCCTTCACTTCCTTTTTCTGCGCTGCTGCAAACGCAAAGCTAGAATCGGGAGAAAAGACGATACGCACTCCCCCGCCTTGAGCAACTGGCTCGATCTTCGCTCCCATGAACAATACGCCACGGGCGGGATTCGATTTACGCAAACTCGTCGTGACCTGATGCCACATTCGCTGAAGTGATGCCGCATTCGAGAAATCGAACGCTGCAGGAGCCGCCTGGACCAAAGAAGCCGAGGCCACTGGTGCCGATACGGCAGTTGCCTGTGGAGAAAGCGCAACAGAAGGTGCGGCAGGCACAGACTGCACGGATGCAGGAGTGGGTTCCGGAATGGGAGCAGGCTGCGGGGCCGGAACTGGCTGAGGCTGCGGAACGGGCTGCGGGGCGGGTACCGGCCGAGGATCGATAGGCGCCGATGCAGCAGGAATAGGCTGTAGAGCCGCTGCAGGCTGTGCGACTGCCTGGGGAACAGCTACAGCTGACTGAGCAGGTGCGGCAGCAACTGCAACACCTTTTGGCATCGAGAGCATCTTCAATTCGAGCTCCTCAAGGCGCTCTGCTAGCGATTCCATCGTAAGGTCGGACTCAGGGCGCAACAGACGCGTCAGAGCGATCTCGAATGCAAGACGCGAGTTAGTGGTCGCACGCAATTCCTTGATGAGATCGCCCAACACCGAAAGTGCTCGGCTCAACCGCTCTGGCCCAAAGAATTCGAGCTCGGACTCCATCGAAGTACGCGCAGAACTGCTGACTGGGATCTCACCCTCTGCATCGGTAAGGCTAAGAAGATAGAGATTGCGCATATGCTCGGCAAGCTCTTGGACGAACTGAGCAACATCTGCGCCTGTTTCGATGTAACGGGACACCCACGTGAAGCACGCCGCAGCATCACGTTTGCCTAATGCTTGAACGATCTCTGAAAGACCCTCGTTATCAAGAGAGCCCAAGATGCGATGAGCTCCATCGAGCGTGACGCGACCTTCACCGAATGCAGCGAGCTGCTCGAGCGAAGTAAGGGCGTTGCGCATTCCGCCTTCTGCCTGATGAGCGATGAGCTCAAGTGCTTCTGGCTCGAATTCAACATCTTCTTGCACGCAGACTGCACCGAGGCGTGCCACGATCTCATCGACGCTCAGGCGATGAAAGTCGAAGCGCTGGCAACGGGAATGAATGGTATCCGGCACCTTTTGAGGATCGGTGGTGCAAAGGATGAAGACCACATGGCTTGGCGGCTCTTCAAGCGTCTTCAAGAGCGCATTGAATGCTGCAGTCGAAAGCATATGGACCTCGTCGATGATGTAGATCTTGTACGATCCACGGGTCGGAGCATAATGAACACGGTTGATAATCTCTTCGCGAACATTCTCGACGCCAGTACGGCTCGCTGCGTCGAGTTCATAGACATCGGGGTGTGTTCCTGCAGCGATCTCCACGCATTCTTCGCAGGTGCCATCAGGTTCGATGGTGGGCGCTTTTTCACACAAGAGCGCCTTGGCAAGAATGCGTGCCATGGTGGTCTTGCCCGTACCGCGAGGGCCACAGAAAAGATAAGCGTGCGAGACCTTCTCTTGTTCGAGCGCGTTTTTCAGCGTGCGCTCGATATGCTCCTGTCCGACGATATCATCGAACGTGCTCGGACGGTATTTACGATAGAGGGCTTCAGACATGGGTTCATGCTTTCTCTTGCTTGTTCTTTCGTGAACTAAGAGCAGCCTTCACTGCTCCGATAACGGCAGGAGCCACTGAAACAGCAACGATGCCGAGAACGATGACTTCAAAATGCTCTTGCACGAAGGGAACTCCCCCGAAGAAATACCCCACGAGCACGAAGAGGCTGACCCAGGCCACACCGCCAATAGCGTTGAAGAGCGTGAACTTCGAGAAGTTCATATGACCCATACCAGCGATGAATGGAGCAAAGGTACGGAAGAAGGGCATGAAGCGCGTGATGACGATAGTGAGGCCGCCATATTTCTGAAAGAAGTAATCGAGCTTATCCATACGTTCTTGCGTGAGCGCTTTCACCTTGCCCGAATCGATGATACGCTTGCCGAAGAAGCGCGCGATCCAGTAGTTGGAGGTATTGCCGAGAATTGCTGCC
>CABRGJ010000150.1 GCA_902470405.1 uncultured Eggerthella sp. | reverse complement strand
AGTCTTAGCTCGCCTAAGATCTCATCGGCATTGTCGGTTGCGCTGCGCATGGCAACTTGTCGTGCAACCTGCTCACCTGCCGCAGAATTGATGAGCATGTAGTACACATATCCCGATAGATATTCAGGCAGCATGCGCTCGAGCACATATTCACGATTCGGTTCGTACTCGATGCGACCCATCAGATGCTTCAGCCGCGGATCCTTATCGCTGATGCCGCCCCGCCCGAAATGCACGTGGTGAGGATCGAAAGCGGCCATATCAATAGGCATTAGGCGCCATTCGACCGGAATCTGCGTGAGCACACCGCGATGGTGATTGTAGATCGCGAATACCTCGTCAATATCATTGCCAAGATAGGCTTCGACCAGATAATCGGCGATGCCGTCGGCTTGCTCGACCGTAGGTGATGCCGACTGATCGATGAAGGCTTGGACGGGCGTATGACCTTTGTATTTGAAGAAGTTCACGGCAACCTTGCCGCACAGGATCAGCTCAAAATGCTTGCCTTCTCTCTGGCAGGTGCGAATGCGCTGTTCAGCAAGGTGCAGCACGTCGTTGTTGAAATGACCGCACAGCCCGCGATCGGAGGCGATCACGATGATGAGCACATTTTTCACCTCATCATGTGGTGTTGCGAGCGGCACGGGTTCGGCGTATTCATCTGCCATGTTCGTGAGCATCTCGCGCATAAAACGTGCGTAGGGTTCAGCACGATGCACGCGACGTTGTGCGCGAAAGATCTTCGTGCGTGCGACCATCTCCATGGTCGAAGTGATCTTGCGTGTCGAGTCGACCGACGCGATCCGCCGAGATATGTCATGCAGTGTCGCCATATCCCCCTCAAGCCGTACCCCTGCGTAACTAGAGTAGCAAAAATCCGCGTCCGTGTAAGGAAGGCAGTCTACTTGTCACCAATATTCTGCTATCGTTCAAAGTGTCGGCACCGGATCGCCCAGCATGCTGAAGGCTCACGACGGCAAGTGACAGCACGTACAAATGGCTGAGAACGGCTGACCGAACGCCAACACGAAACAGCATCTAACGACGGATCGAGAGCGCATGTGAATAAGCTGCGCGCATGATAGATCGAACATGGGTGAAAAGGGGGAGTGGCATGAACATCACTTGGGATGAACAACACTATGAGAATAGTTTTTCGTTCGTTCATGAATATGGTGAAGAAGTCCTCGGTCTTCTTGATGTTGAGGCAGGTGCTCGTGTGCTTGATCTCGGTTGTGGCAACGGTGCGCTCACTAAAGCGCTCAAAGATCGCGGATACCGTGCGCTTGGACTTGATGATTCGGCCGAGATGATCGCAGGAGCTAAGGCTGCTTATTCTGACCTGCCCTTCATGCAGGCAAATGCGATCGACTTCACGCTCGACGAGCCAGTCGAGGCAGTCTTCTCAAACGCGGTGCTCCATTGGATCGGTAGGGAGGATCAGCCTGCGCTGCTCGCGTCGGTTGCTCATGCGCTCAAGCAAGGCGGTCAATTCGTGTTCGAATGCGGCGGGTATGGCAATGCGCATCTTATTCACAGTGCACTTGCTGGCGCATTTGCCAAGCGTGGTCTTAGCTATCGTATCCCGCAGTATTTTCCAACTATTGGTGAATATGCCACTATGTTGGAGGCTGCAGGCTTCAAGGTCGTGTTTGCAACGCTCTTTGATCGTTTCACACCGCTCTCGGGCGGTGATGGTCTCGCAGATTGGATTCGAACGTTTCAGCAGGCCGCATTTGCGAGTATGGATGATACAGCCCGCGAAGAGATCATTCGCGAAGCGGTCGATTCAGTGCGCTCACAGCTTTTTGTCGAGGGTGTTTGGTATGCCGACTACGTGCGCCTGCGCATGAAGGCCATCAAACTGGCAGAAGGTGAGGGGAGGTAACGCTTACATGGAAGATGTGTCGAAGAAGAACTACGCGCTCAAGCCAGTTACGAGACAAGTGTCCCCGCCGAAGGCAGAAGAATGCTTTCGTGACATCACCGAAGACGATGACGGTTACCATCCCTATGCGGATGTTCCTGATACGCGCCCGCTCTTCGAGCGCGACCCTTGGGATTGATAGTGCACGATGGTCGCATCTCTGAAGAGGCAGCGCTAGTTCGGCTCAAAGCTGATGTGCTGCCATTCACCGTAGTGTTCGTTCGTAAAAAAGATTTCCTTGAAACTCCCACCCAACACTCGTATACTTTTCATTTGCGTCTGACACTGTATGGATACACCCGGACGCGTGGAAACTCGGAATCGTCGGTTTCTTTCTCCCAAAAGAGATCTTGGCGGTGATGGAGTCCACACAGGAAAAGAGGGTTGAGCAATTCGGCTCATCCCGTAGAAAGGAAAAAAATGGGAGTAAAACAGTACAAGCCCACGAGCCCCGGCAGGCGCTTCCAGACTGTTTCCGATTTTGCTGACATCACCAGCACTACTCCGGAAAAGTCTTTGCTGCGTCCCCTGCCTAAGAAGGCTGGCCGTAATAACAACGGTCGAATCACCACCCGTCATCAGGGTGGCGGCGTCAAGCGCCGTTATCGCGTGATCGATTTCAAGCGCAACAAGGACGGCATCCCTGCCAAGGTTGCGACCATCGAATACGATCCAAATCGCTCTGCTCGCATCGCGCTGCTTCATTACGCAGACGGCGAGAAGCGCTACATCCTTCATCCTCGTGGTTTGAACGTCGGAGATACCATCCTCTCTGGTACTGAGGCAGACATCAAGCCCGGTAATGCACTGCCGCTTTCGGCTATTCCGGTCGGTACGCTCGTCCATGCTGTCGAGCTTCAGCCTGGTCGTGGCGCAGCGCTGGCACGCAGTGCTGGCACCAGCATTCAGCTCATGGGTAAAGAAGGCGATTACGCTATCCTGCGCATGCCTTCCTCTGAAATGCGTCGCGTTCTCGTCACGTGCCGTGCAACCGTCGGCGAAGTCGGCAACGCAGAGCATGGCAACATCAAGATCGGTAAAGCAGGCCGTAACCGCTGGAAGGGCATTCGCCCCAGCGTTCGTGGTACGGTCATGAACCCGGTCGATCATCCCCACGGTGGTGGTGAAGGCAAGAACAAGTCCTCTGGTCGTCATCCTGTCACTCCATGGGGTGTTCCTACCAAGGGTCATCGCACTCGTAATCCCAAGAAGGCTTCGAGCCGCTTGATCATCCGTCGTCGCAAGAAGTAGCGCTTAGGTTTTAGGAGAAACATTGAGTAGAAGTTTGAAAAAGGGCCCCTACGTTGAGCCGCGTCTGCTTGATCGCATCGTTGCGATGAACGAAGCAGGCGAAAAGCACGTCATCAAGACCTGGTCCCGTTCTTCCACCATCTTCCCTGAAATGGTCGGTCACACCATTGCAGTGCACGATGGTCGCAAGCACGTACCTGTTTATGTAACCGAATCCATGGTCGGTCACAAGCTCGGAGAGTTCGCTCCGACTCGTACCTTCCGCGGTCACGACAAATAAGAAAGGGTGAAACATGGAAGCTAGAGCAGTAACTCGCTACGTACGCGTTTCACCTCGTAAAGCACGCATCGTGCTCGATCAGATTCGCGGCAAGAACGTTGTTAAAGCACAGGAGATCCTGCGCTTCACCAACCGCGCC
>CABRGJ010000149.1 GCA_902470405.1 uncultured Eggerthella sp. | reverse complement strand
CCAGCTTTCTTGCGTTCGAAATTGGCGGTGTAGCTGTCTTCTGTGCGACGGCTCGGTACTACCGTGTCATCTGGTAGATCGACTTCGGTGCCGTAGCGCTTCTTCACATAGAAGCCCAGCAACGTGCGGAAGAATTCGAGCGTACCGCGCCCATCCGAGATCATGTGCGATACCTCGAGGTTGATGCGTGTTGAGAAATAACTCACGCGGAAGAGCACGCTGTCAAGGCCAGAATGTAAGTTTGCGCAGATGGGAAGCGCTTCTTCGTGTACTTCTGGCATCCCGCCTGCTGGTTCGAGGTAGTGCCAGAACATGCCGCTGCGCAGTTTTACATTGAAACCAGGGAACCGCTCGACCGTGCGATCGAGTGCGATCTGCAGCGCTTTCGGCGCGATCGGATCGGACAGTGTGGCGGAGAAGCGAAATACCGTTTGACCGCGGCGTCCTGCCTGCGAAGCATAGAATTTGCCCACGTTGTCGAGTCGATACCAATCGGAGCGCGCCATGGGATCCGCCTAGTGATTCGAACCCTTGTCGGGATGGTCAGGAGAGACTTCGGAGTTGCGCTTTAACTCGCGGTCAGGGGAGGCTTCGGAGCCGCATTCCGACTGATGATCGGAGCTGAGCAGCGTCATCCACGCATCCTCGTTCTCTGCGGGCAGAGCTTCGCCATCCAGGAAAGCCTCGATGATGCGATAGGTGTCACGCACGAAGCTGAATACGGATGGGTAGAGGAAATACCCATGCACCGCGTCGAGCACGCGCACGCATTCGACCTCGTTGCCATCGGCTTCGAGACGCGCGGCATACACCTCGCCCTCATCGCGAAGCGGGCAATACTCTGCGGTGACAACGAGCGTGCGCGGTTGGTGAGACAGATCCACTTCCAGTAGCGGTGCGAAATAGGGGCTCTCGTAGTCGGCAGGGTCAGAGAGGTACATGCCGATGTAGCTTTCGATATCTTCGCGCGTGAGGATGTAATCTTCGCCATTTTCGCGTACCGAATCGAA
Source organism: uncultured Eggerthella sp. (assembly GCA_902470405.1). GTDB lineage: Bacteria > Actinomycetota > Coriobacteriia > Coriobacteriales > Eggerthellaceae > Anaerotardibacter. The sequence goes on along the minus strand of CABRGJ010000149.1, from coordinate 2,591 downwards.
GATGGTGGTCTCTGAATGGTCGCTATACGTGAGTGGGTAGAGCAGCACCTGCGTGCGCGGCGCAAATTCGCCTGTGTTGCGCGCCATCAGCGAGACGACAGCTGCCAGGTTCCCGCCTGCAGAATCGCCGAACAGCACGATGTGCTCCGGATCCGCATCGGGCAAGATCTGACCTGCGAATAGCTGGCGAGCGACCTCATAACAATCGCTCGGCGCGGCGGGGAAGGGGTGCTCAGGCGAGCGGCGATAGTCCACCGACACTACGCGTCGCTCCAGTTTGATAGCCATTTTCGAGCAGGTGTCAGCGTAGAAATCGACATCGCCATTGGCCCAACCGCCTCCGTGGAAGAATAGGATCGTGCCCTTCACATCCTCGTTCACGTGAAGACCTGCCTTCAGCGAAAAATCCACATCGAGCGGTGTGAAGATGCGAATGGGGATCTGGTATCCATCCAGTGCGGTGACGGTAGCATCATCGATGCGACAGCGGGGGTCCGCGATCATGAGCTTGGCGCTCAAGTCCTCTGCGGCGCGTTGCTGTTTGTAGCGATCCTTGATGTTCGGGCGCAGCTTCGTGATCGCCTTCACTGCTGCTAGCGCGACTCGGTTCATGGCCTTCACCTCCTTGTGAGGTATATGTGGCGTACGGTCGTTTCATTATGCGACTCGCGATCGCATCCGCACGGTCTGTGATTGCGTTCTGTGTGAGCTCATGCTCCTTGTTCTTCCCATGATATGCGAAGCACGCGGCGAACGGCAGTGAATGTTTCACATTAGTAACTTTTTGCAGGAGTTCTGCCGTCTTGGGTGAAGATGAAACATGAACATCCAGGTGCTCCATGGCACCCCGACCGAGAGGATATATCCATGATCAAGAACGTGACCGTAGCCGGTGGCGGTGTGCTGGGAAGTCAGATCGCGCTGCAAAGTGCATTCAAGGGTTTCAAGGTGAAGATGTGGTTGCGTACGCCAGCATCGATCGAGCGCGCACAGCCCAAGCTCGAGCGTCTGCGCGGCATCTACAAGCAAACGCTCGAGGCGATGAAGAGCGATCCTGCCGCCTACTGCCGTGGTCTCGCGCCTTCGCCCGACACCCCGGCTAACGAACTCGACCAGCTGATCGCTCAGGTGGACACCGCGTTCGACAGCCTTGTGCTCACGACCGACCTGAACGAGGCATTCGAGGATGCCGACCTGGTCATCGAGGCGATTGCCGAGATCATCGACGAGAAAGACGCGTTCTATACGTCGCTCAAGGATATCCTGCCTGCACAGACCATCCTATGCACGAACTCTTCAACGCTGTTACCAAGCGCGATGGCGGGATTCACGGGTCGCCCCGAGAAGTTCCTTGCGTTGCATTTTGCGAACAATATCTGGAAGAACAACACTGCCGAAGTGATGGGTACCACACAGACATCACCTGAGTCATACCAGGCGGTCGTTGAATTTGCGAAAGCGATCGGTATGATCCCGCTCGAGCTCAAGAAAGAGCAACCAGGTTATCTGCTGAACAGCATGCTCGTGCTATTCCTGAATTCCGCTGAGGCGCTCCTGGCAAATGAGGTGGCCGATGTCGAAACCATCGACAAGGCCTGGATGCTCGGCACAGGTGCGCCGCTTGGTCCGTTCCGTATTCTGGATATCGTTGGCCTGACGACCGCGTACAACATCGTGGCGGCAAGCCCTGCGGCCAAGGAAGAGGGCAGTGTTGCCGCGCGTGTTGCAGCCATGCTCAAGCAGCGCATCGATGAGGGCAAGACCGGCATCAATGCAGGTGAGGGCTTCTATAAGTACAACTAGAAGCACAGCTGAAGGGGTTGCACGGTGAACAGGCACGAGATATATCTTGCAGGTGGATGCTTCTGGGGCACCGAGGCATACGTGCTCGAGACCGAGGTCGGGTATGCGAACAGCACCGTGCCCGACCCGACCTACGAGCAAGTGTGCTCGGGTGCGACAGGTGCTGCTGAAGCCGTGCGTGTCGTCTTCGATGCTGATGTGTTGACATTGCCGCTCTTGCTCGCGGCTTATTTGCGCACGGTCGATCCATTTTCGCTCGATCGCCAAGGAAACGATGTGGGTACGCAGTATCGCACGGGAATCTATTGGACCGACCCGACAGATGAGATGGCGGTGGTGTCAGCGCTCGTGAACCTTGCGCGCACTGTCGGAAAGAATCCACGCATAGAAGCAGATAAACTGCAGAATTTCTATTCTGCTGAGAGCTATCACCAAGATTATCTTTGCCGTAATCCTTTGGGATATTGCCATGTGAACTTGGCGGATGTGGATGTGTTTATGGCTGAGCATGCGGCAGATTTCGCTATCGCGCGTGAAGGCTATGCGCGTCCTGCTGCTGAAGAGATTCGCGCGCAGCTTTCACCAGATGCATTTGAGGTCACACAGCATGCAGCTACCGATCGCGCTCATACGCATCCTTACGACCAGCAATTCAAGGACGGCATCTATGTGGACGTGGTCTCAGGCGAGCCGCTCTTCAGTTCGCGCGATAAGTTCGACGCAGGATGTGGTTGGCCGTCGTTCACGCGCCCAATCGCACAAAGCGTGGTCGTGGAGGCGGTGGATGA
>CABRGJ010000148.1 GCA_902470405.1 uncultured Eggerthella sp. | reverse complement strand
GGTCATCGTCGAAGCGCTCGATCCTTCGCATCTTGCGTGTGGCATCACCTGGGATTCGCGCGATGTCGAACCCGATTTCGTCTATGTTGCTCTCCCAGGCGAGCGCGTCGATGGGCACAGCTTCATAGATGAAGCGTTGCGCAAAGGAGCACATGTCGTGCTCTCGATGCAGTGCGTTCCTGAAAACACACAGATCCTCGCCCAGGAGATGGGCGCAGCGCTGCTCGAGGTCTCGTCGACGTTTTCTGCGATCACGGACCTTGCGCGTGCATGGAGGAGCTTCATCAAGGGTGAGGTGGTCGCCCTCTCCGGTTCAACGGGAAAGACCACCACTAAGAATATCTTGCGCGACGTGCTTGCGACCACATATCGCGTGGTCGCCACGAAGGGCAATCAGAATAACGAACTCGGCGTTCCGAAGACGTTGCTCGATGCCGATCCTGAGACCGAATATGTGGTCGTCGAGATGGGCATGCGCGGCTCGGGACAGCTACGTGAGCTCTGTGATTTCGTGCGGCCCGATATCGCGCTCATCACCAATACGGGTGAGTGCCATATTGAGCTTTTGGGTTCGCGCGAGGCGATCGCGCTTGCGAAAGCAGAGGCGGTCGAGGCGTTGCCGAATGGCACCGGGCTCGCCGTGCTCAATTACGTAGATGACAACACGCTTCTGATCTGCGAGGCTGCACAAACAGCGAAGCGTGGCATTCAAGTGGTCTACTTCGATGGCTCAGGTACATTCAAAGCGCAGACCAACGAAGGAGTTCCCTGTGTCTGGGCGAGCGATATAGAGCTCGACGATGCAGGTTGCCCTCATTTCAAGCTGCATGTGCCTGGCGAGCCTCATTCGATCGCGTGCGAGCTTGGTTTGCGCGGTATTCATAATGTACATAATGCGTGCGCAGCTGCAGCACTGGCACATCGTTGCCATGTGCCGCTCGAACAGATCGCTATCGGACTCAAGGCGTCTGTGCCTGAAGTCGGGCGCCAAGAGATGTTGCAGGGCAAGGGTGACGTCATGGTCATCAATGACGCATACAACGCCAACCCCGATTCGATGCGTGCGTCGCTTGCCATGTTTTCCGCGCTCAATGTTAAGCACAAACGTTATGCTGTATTAGGTGACATGGGAGAGTTAGGCGATTTTGCCAAGGCTTGTCATGAGAGCGTTGGCCAATTCGCTGCTATGCAGAAGCTCGATCAACTGATCTGTGTTGGTGAATTGGCGCGCTTTATCGCTGAGGGCGCGCGTGCTGCAGGCTTTCCGTCTGAGCGTATCACTGTCGTCGCTACGCGAGGCGAGGCGCTCAACGAATTGGAAATGCGTCTCGAACCAGGGGATGCGGTCTTGGTGAAAGCATCCCATTCCATGGAGCTCGAACGTATAGTCAGGGGGCTTTTGGCATAATGCTTGCGGTATATGCACAGTATCCGACTTTCACCGTTTTTCTCGCGGTATTCATGGGTGCGATCATCACGATGGTGCTCATGCCGTTTTGGATCAAGGGCTTGAAGAAGCACCTCATCGGTCAGCAGGTTCGTGCCGATGGCCCTGAAAGCCATCTGGTCAAGCAAGGCACGCCTACTATGGGTGGTGTGGTCATGCTGGTCGCTATGGCCATCGCTGTTCTTCTCCTAGCTGCACCTGAGCTTGATACTACGTTCATCCTCATCGCTATCATCCTGACCGGCGTGCTCGGTTTCATCGATGATGCTTCGAAAGTGGCAAAGGAACGTTCGCTTGGCTTGACGCCAAAAGCGAAGCTTATCGGACAATTCCTCATCTCAACGGCTTTCGTGCTTGCGGTGGTGAATTGGCTTAGCATCCCACCCACCATCGACATCCCCTTCATCGCAACGCTTGATTTCGGCATTCTCACCACGACGTTGCCTATCGAAGTGCCCGCAGGTCAGTTCAGTATACCGTGGCTCTATGTGCTCTTCTGCGACATCTTGTTGATGGGTCTTTCCAATGCAACGAACCTGACCGACGGTCTGGACGGTCTTGCTGCAGGTACGGTCATGATGGCTATTTTGGTCATGGCGGCTATCGCTTATCGCCTGAACATGCTTGATGCTGCATTGGTTGGTGCTGCTATCGCAGGTTGGTGCATCGGGTTTCTGTGGTTCAATGCTTATCCTGCAGACATCTTCATGGGCGATACGGGATCGCTGTCGCTTGGCATGGCGCTCGGTTGCATCGCTATTGTCACGAAGACCGAGGTCATCTCGCTCATCATCGGAGGTCTATTCGTCATCGAGGCGCTCTCGGTCATGATCCAGGTCTTCTATTTCAAACGAACGAAGAAGCGACTCTTTCTCATGGCGCCGCTCCATCATCACTTCGAGAAGAAGGGTTGGAGCGAAGTGAAGGTGGTCGTGCGCTTCTGGATCATTTCCGCATGCTTTGCTGCGGTCGGTTTCTGCATCTTCTTCGCTCAATCGATGGTAGCTTAAGACCGAACGCCGATCAGTACAGCGCAAGGAAGGAACGAGCATGAGCGAAGGATCATCTTCAAAAGTGGATCGCAAGGCGGCTCCCGAATTCTTGGGAGATGTCCTCGTGCTCGGTCTGGGAAAAACAGGCGAAGCGGTTTGCGAGTATTGTCTTGCTGAGGAAGATCGTATCGCATCGCTTACGGTTGCTGCAGGCACGAAGAATGATGCGTCACTTGCGCTTGCGAAGCATCTTGAAGCTCGAGGCGCCCAGGTCCTATTCGGTACGACCAGCTTTGCGGGCACCTACGATCTTTGCATCGCAAGTCCGGGCATCTCTCAATTCTCCGAGTTCTATCAAAATGCCCAGAACGCCGCACGTGAAGTGATCAGCGAGGTTGAGTTCGCATGGCGTGAGAGCGCGCGCGATTCGGTCTGGATCGCGATCACGGGCACGAATGGCAAGACCACTACGACTGCGCTCACCGCACATCTTCTGTGTAGCGCTGGCATGAATGCTGTGGCGGTCGGCAATATCGGCGATACGTGCATCGAAGCGGTGCGCAAAGGTGACGTGGACCATTATGTCGCTGAAGTGTCTTCCTACCAGCTAGCTTCTACCAAGCAGTTCGCGCCGCAGGTTGCGATCTTGCTGAACATCACGCCCGATCATCTCAAATGGCATAAGAGCTTTGAGGCATATTGCGAAGCTAAGCAGCGCATCTATGCGAACCTTGCGAAGGTTGGCGGTGTTGCGGTGATGGATGCCGTGAACGATGTGGTGCGCGAGTACGTGAAGGACTTGAAACGTATTCCTGCTGCCGAGCGCGGTTTTTCCTATATCCCGCTCGGTACTGCGCAGGGGATCGGGTACAGCATGATCGACGCATGTGGTGCCGAGAGTGCCGCCTATGTCGCCGGATCGCTCCTGATGGTAGATCAAGCGGGTGTGGCGAACGAGCTCGTCACCACTGAAGAGCTCAATATTCCTGGTGAGCATAACGTATCAAATGCGCTGGCAGCAGCAAGTGCTGCGCTCGCTATTGGTTGTGATGTGGAGGCTGTTCGCGAAGGCCTTCGCACCTTCCAGCCGCTTGAGCACCGTATCGAGCCGTGCGGCAGCGTAGAAGGGATTGCGTGCTATAACGATTCGAAAGCGACCAACGTCGAT
>CABRGJ010000147.1 GCA_902470405.1 uncultured Eggerthella sp. | reverse complement strand
TCAAATGTAACGGCGCTTCCTATCGAGATTGAAGGTCAGTCCGAAGCGTCTGTGTTTACCTATTATCTTACCTCCCGTGGCATCACCTATGAGACTCCCGAAGGGCAGCAGATTCAATACGCAAACGACATCGTTTGGTCGGGTCAAGCGCAACCCGGTACACTCTCTATTAATGATGCACCTCTCGTGAATGGCTGCACCTTTGATTTTCGCGCTCAAGCAGTGAACGAAGAAACAGGGCTATATTCCGATGTGGTTTCAGCAACCTTCAAGGTTGAGTGGGATCGACGCGCTCCTGCTCCTGATGCGACGCTTGATGTAGATACTGAAGCACTTAGCGTTACCATTACCACGATTAAAACCAAAGAGATGGTAGATGGCGATACCTATGAGATATACCGCATGACCAAAGACGGGATATATCTCATCGCTGAAGATATTGAGCCTGGGTCGGTCGTTACTGATCGGTTCGCCCCTTATTCAGTTGAGGGGAGCGCCTATCGTCTTGCGGTAAGAACCGCAGACGGTGATTGCATGTGGGCCGACTATCCATACACCCTTGGACATAATGCCCTTAGGCTCGATTGGGAAGATTCATCCGTTGAGTTTCACTACGATCTCGCGATTTCTGAAGGTATCTCGAAATCATTTGAATCGAGAGAACATCTTGATGGAACGATTAACGGCTACTGGGATAAGGCAGTGTCTCATCAGGCTTCATTTTCAACGAACATTATTCGCTTTGACTCACTAGAGACACAGCAGCTACTACGTGAGGTTGCTCGCTTTGCTGGTGCGGTATTTGTTCGCACGGGGAGCGGTCTTGCGTTCGATGCCAACGTGAATATTGATGGGATTGAGGAATCATGTACCCAAGGCGCTATTGGGGTGTCTCTATCGGTTGAAGAGATCGAACTGACTCCCGATCATGCTTGCGCCCTCTCTGACATCGTGAAACCTGATGAGCTGGCAAGCAAAGAGGAAGAGGTGCAAGGTGGCTAGTTGGCGTGTGAGACGCATTAATCCTGAACTCTGGCTACCTACAGAAGAGGTGCCTGGCATCCGATCGGCATCAATTAAACGCTCTACCAACGATGATGCTCCGCTGCTTGAATCGGGGGAGTTGGAGGTATCAGGTGAGATTGAGGAAGGGTACTACCGCATCGAAGAACTTGCTTCGTCGGGTGAGCTTATAGAGATAGCCACACTGCTATTCGTGCCTGATGATGCTGAATGGTCTCATGGTGGCTGGGGTGGTAATGCATCAGGAAAGTCTGTTCTCGCCCCTGCCTCAGAGCGCAAGTTCAAGCCAGGGGAATATGCACCTAAAGGTATAGATGGGGCTTCTTGGTGCGCGTCTCGCTTGCGTGAGGTCATCAAGGCTCCTGTCGTTGTTGAAGGTGGCTTCAAGCTCGGTGAGCATGTGGTGTTTGATCTTGGGTCGTCTTATCTTGAGGGCATTTGGAATGTGCTCGGTGTTGGCGCATTCTGCATGCAGATAGCAGGAGACGGCACGGTTACCATCTGTTCAAAGGACATGGAGCCATCCCTTATCATCACTTCTGATGGCAAGGGGCTCATACCCCCTATCAAGCGCGGTCTACCAATCGATGACATACCAAATGTACTCAAGGTCTATGATGGTGCCGACGAAGCGATAGCCAGAAACGACGACCCTAGATCTCCGACATCAACTGTGGCGCGAGCTCGTGAAATTGAAGAGGTAGAAGATTCTCCTACCCGAAAAGAAGGGGAATCGCTTCAAGGCTATGCGAACAGAAAGCTCGCAGAACTCTCGGAGATATACGAAACCTATGATGTTGAACGCGAATACCAACGAGGTGTGATGCCGTATTCGATAGTCCGTGTGAACATGCCAGGGCAGGGCATTGTGGGCGATTTTCGCGTTATGAGTCAATCTGCAGAGTGCGAAAAAGAAATCAAGATCGGCGAGACTTGGGGGAGGTTGGTAGATGGATCACTCTGATAGCCGTGCTCTTATAGATGCGTTATTCGGCGGCTCGTCTGCGCAGTCACAAGAGCGAACTTCTGGTGTTGTCGCCAAGGTTGACCCTGACGGTACCGCCTGGGTACGTCTTACGGGGTCTGAAACACTCACGCCTTGTACACGTACTACTGCAATCGTGAAACCTGGTGATAGTGTATCGGTTATTGTGAAAAACTCTCGTGCTTCGATTGAGGGGAATTATACTGCTCCTGCAACCGATAACACGGTCGCTTCTAGCGCACTCGATCGTGTAATAGCTGCTCAAAAGGCAGCTCTATCAGCTGATACGCTTGCAGCGAATGCATTCAAATCGGCAGCGACTACTAAGGCTCTTGCTTCATCAGCGCAAAAGGCGGCACAGGATGCCGCTGAGGCGGTAACTCCTGTGCTAGGTGCTCTTGAAGAGATCAAGGGTGAAGAAGAGACATTCATCGCTGGACTCGAAAAGAAGATCAACACGATGACGGCGGGTTTCGCATCAGAGAACGATCTTGCTGCGGTGCAGAAAGAACTTAAGACAAGCATTTCTCAAACAGCTGAGAAGATTCAAATGATTGCAAGCTCTGACACGGCTCTGCAGCTAAGTGAAGAGGCTCAGGCAAAACTTCAGCAAGCAAACGAAGAGTTGACTGTAGCTAATGTGCGTCTTGATGCGGCGAGAGAGGCATATGCTGATGCGCAAGCGAGCTATAACGACCTCATCACAAGCAAAGATGCTACTGAGGAGCAAATAGCTGAAGCAGCTCAAGCAGTTACAGACGCGCTGAACGCACTAGACCTCGCGCAAGAGACCCATGATAACGTCACGAAGATCATCGCTGGCATCAAGTCAAATTACACCTCCAAGACTGAATTCGAACTTTTAGCTGAGGGACTAAGACTTCTATTTTCAAGCGAATCAGACGACCGCGACTCCTATATCACTATGACAAGCGGCGGTATTAGGCTCGGAGATGTAGGTAATGCAGATGCGTATCTAAATATCGCAAGCGACAAGATCGCATTTATCCAGAATGCCCAGGAGGTCGCGGCGATCGAGGATGATGTGATGCGCATCACGCGCGTCAAGACAACCGACGAACTCGCGGTTAACGACTGGCGATGGAAGCAGCGCGAAAACGGCAACATCTCGTTTAAGTGGAGAAGGGAGAGAGTAGATGGCTAGACTAAGCGTATCATCTGGTGATATCTGGGCGAATATTGACTTTCCCGACCAAATAGAGCTTGGTAAGCAGATCTCTTTTACAAAGGCATCGAACAGGCCAGATGCTATAGCCATTGCGCTAAGCATCTATTCACCTGATATCTATCTGTCGCCAGAAGTGGTAGGTCCTGGGGGCGACAGGCATAAGATGACACTGCAGATCGGCTTGTCCGAGACAAGTACGAGTTTTTCAATCCCGCTATCCTCGTGGGCAGAAGTACCAAACAAAAATAAGATCACTTTCCAGGTTGAGGCGGTTGCGGTCACCACGTCTGGCATAGGCACGACCGCCAGCACAACGGTTTACGCCGTGGCGGATCAATCCTTAGCACCAACATTCGCCCTGGATATCTCTCCTTCTTCTGATGCGATCCAGGGCGTAACGCCTGTGAGCATT
>CABRGJ010000146.1 GCA_902470405.1 uncultured Eggerthella sp. | reverse complement strand
TGGCATCTGTCACACCACGACGCTCGCTGGCGCACAGGCGATGATCGCCGGCATGGAGGTCGCACGTGCTGACACGCTCGATGTGCTCGCGCTCCAAGATCTGCATTGAACCTCTCGACAAAACGTTACGCGCTCTAAACACATTGGAAATATTCGACAGGTAACGTAAAGGACGACGATGAACACATCAGGGAGAGGAACGCGGTGACGACCAGAGCATTTTGGAAGCTGCACGGCCTTGGGAATGACTTCATATTCTTCGACGCAATGGAGCACGAACTTGAGCTTTCCGCTGCAGAAGTAGCTGCACTTTGCGATCGCCATACGGGCATCGGCGCAGATGGTGTGATCGTGGTAAAACCTTCTCCTCGAACTGAATGCACAGGCTATATGCACTATATCAACGCAGATGGAACGCTTGCCCAAATGTGCGGCAATGGCGTTCGTTGTTTTGCGAAATTCCTGGTCGATCATGGCTATGTAACAGTCGAGCCTGGTGTGAATGGCGGCCGATTCGTCGCAGATACGCTCTCAGGGCCAAAGCCGATATCATTCATGCTCGATGATGCTGGCAAGCTCGACACCGCCACGGTCGATATGGGCGAACCGATCCTTCATGCGCCTCACATTCCTACGACGCTCGAAGCGAATCGCGTGACAGCAGATCTTCATTCCTTTGTAGGTGAAGCTCCGCTCGTCTCCCCTTGGGGCACTTTCTCATTCACCTGCGTGAGCATGGGAAATCCACACGCAATATGCTTCTTGGATGATCAGAAGATGGCAGCACTGCCGAAGGATTGCTTCGTTGCAGAAGAACGCTCGCTTCGAACCTTAGATGTCGATCGCATCGGAGCATTCTTCGAGACGCATCCGGTCTTCCCCGAGAAGACCAACGTCGAGTTCGCTCTTGTGCAAGACCGCAATAACATCACGATGCGCGTGTTCGAGCGCGGATGCGCAGAAACGCATGCTTGTGGTACAGGTGCATGTGCAACTCAGGTCGCTGCACACCTGCTCGAACTGACCGATACACAAGCGAAGCTCCATCTACTGGGCGGCACGCTTCATATCGCACTTGAAGGTGGTCATGTGATCATGACCGGACCTGCGCGCGAGAGCTTCGTTGGTATGGTCGATCCTGCCTTCCTCTGCAAAGAACAGGATTGATCCTGCTGTGGCCTTTACTTCCTTTTACAAGATGCGAGCTCGAACATAGATATGGACAAGCTCGCCTGCTTCTGAAATATCCGATACTCGACCAAGAAAGAAGAACGTATGCAAACCGCCGAATGCCTCGATCATCTTGCTCCTTATCTGTTCGCGCAGATCGATGCCAAGAAAGCCGCACTCATCGATCAAGGGATCGATGTCATCTCTCTTGGGATCGGTGATCCAGACACCCCTACGCCCGATCACATCGTCGATGCGATGAGCGCAGCCATCCGCAACCCTGCGAATCATCAATATCCTGATTATGCTGGCTCGCTTGCATACCGCCAAGCATGCGCCGACTATATGCAACGCAAATTTGGTGTAGCGCTCGATCCAAAGACTGAAGTGCTCGCGCTCATCGGAAGCAAGGAAGGTATCGCACATCTGCATACCGCATTCGTAAACCCGGGCGACTATGTCCTCGCCCCTGCTATTGGCTATCCGGTCTATTCAGGCGGCGCAACTCTTCAAAGCGCGAATACCTACTTCATGCCAATGAACGAAGAGAACGGTTTTTTAGCTAACTTCGACAACATTCCTGATGAAGTGCTCGAACGTGCAAAGATCATGTTCCTCGGCTATCCGAACAACCCGACTGGAGCTTGCGCAACGGCTGAATACTTCGATAAAGCCATCGCGTTTTGTCTTGAGCACGATATTCTCCTCGCACACGATAATGCGTACTGCGATATCTGCTATGACGGTTACGAAGCACCCTCGATCCTTCAGCGTCCGCATGCCATGGAATGCTGCATCGAATTCTTCAGTCTCTCGAAGTCCTACAACATGACTGGCTGGCGCATCGGCTTCGCCTGTGGCAATCCCCAAGCGATCGAAGCTCTTGGCACCGTGAAGAACAATCTCGATTCAGGACAATTCACTGCGATCCAGGATGCAGCTATCGCTGCATTGACCGGCCCTCAGGATTGTGTCAAAGACATGTGTGCGCTCTACGAGAAGCGACGCGATCTGATCGTCGATGCGTTGCGCGCGATCGGCCTGGAGTGCGAATCTCCGAAAGCAACGATCTATGTATGGGCTAAGGTGCCCGAAGGCCAGACTAGTGAGTCTTTCGCGACGAAAGTGCTCGAACAGGCACATGTCGTCGTGACGCCTGGCAATGGATATGGCCCTGAAGGCGAAGGGTATGTACGTATTTCGCTCACCACACCCGATGATCGTCTGCTTGAAGCGGTCGATCGCATCAAGACCCTTGTATAGTGATCCCTCGTAAGACGACACTCTTTCAAGGTTCGCTCCGACACTAAGATCGATACTGAATCAGTCTCTCGAAATTCTCAAAAGGCAGGAAACACATGACATCACGTGCATCGACGAGCAACGATGAGCTGCACGAAGCATGCGGCGTATTCGGCATCTGGGCTCCTCGACTCGATGTCTCGCGCATGGCTTTTTTCGGCCTCCAAGCGCTTCAACATCGCGGCCAAGAATCAGCAGGCATCGCAGTAACGAATGGTAAGACCATAACCTGTGAAAAGGGTCTTGGACTTGCTCGCGAGGTCTTTGACGATGAAACCATCGAAGACCTCCAAGGAATCGCCGCGATCGGCCATGTTCGTTATGCGACGAGCGGCAAGGATCCCAACAGCAGTTATCAGATGGCGCAACCGCTCGCTCCACATATCACGGGAGAGCAGGCCGATGGCAACACCGTGAATGCGCCATTCTTCCTCGCACACAACGGCACGCTTACCAATACCGCCGATCTTCTCAATGAGCTTTCCTCCCACGAAAAGACCTCTACCATTGCGAGCTGTCATGCACATACGGCAGACAGCCCAGATACTCCACCGACCATGGGTGCATCCCATATGAGCGATACACAGCTTGCGACCAACCTCATCGCGCACCATCTCGCACAAACGCTTGACCTAGAGGATGCGATAAAACGCTCGATGCAGCTCATGCAAGGTGCATACTCCATGGTGCTTCTCGCAAACGATGCACTCTATACGATGCGCGATCCTTCGGGCATTCGTCCTCTTTGTCTCGGTGAACTCCCTGCACACGCAGGCTGGGTGATCGCAAGTGAAACATGCGCGCTTGATCTGGTTAGTGCAACCTATGTGCGTGACATCGAACCCGGCGAACTCGTTCGCATCGATGAAAGCGGGTTTTACAGCATGCGCCCAACACCACTCCCATCTGCTCGTCCTGCTCACTGCCTGTTCGAGTATGTCTACTTCGCACGCCCTGACTCGGTCATCGATGGCGCGAATGTCTATCGTGCACGCGAAGCAATGGGGCGTCGCTTATTCCACGAAGCACCGGTAGAGGCGGATATCGTGATAGGTGTTCCCGATTCAGGCATACCTGCCGCTATCGGCTACGCACGAGAATCGGGCGTAGTTTATTCAGAAGGCCTCATCAAGAATCGCTACGTCGATCGAACCTTCATCCAAC
>CABRGJ010000145.1 GCA_902470405.1 uncultured Eggerthella sp. | reverse complement strand
CTCGTCTTCCAGAACTTCAACCTTTTCCCGCACTATTCGGTGCTGCGCAACGTGATGGAGGCTCCACTTATCGTTCAGAAGAAAGATAAGTCACAGACCGAACAGCTCGCCCGTACGCTTCTGAAGCAGATGGGGCTTGAAGGCAAAGAGGATGCGTATCCTTGCGAGCTTTCAGGCGGCCAGCAGCAACGTGTAGCTATAGCGCGCGCATTGTGCCTGCAGCCCGATATCCTTTTCTTTGACGAGCCGACCTCTGCGCTTGACCCCGAACTTACTCAAGAGGTCTTGAAGGTCATACGCGCACTCGCCGAGGAGCATATGACCATGGTTATCGTCACGCACGAGATGGCATTCGCGCGCGATGTCTCCGATAAGATCATCTTCATGGATGGTGGGGTGATCGTGGAAGAGGGCACGCCCGATGAAGTGATCAATGATCCGCAACATAATCGCACCAAGGCGTTCCTTGCGCGCTACCAGGAAGACAACGCATAAGCTTGTCGGTATAGAAACCTTATTGCAAGATTCATCGCATAGAAAAAGCGGCCCGATCGCTCGAGCCGCTTGGAAGCATTGGTTCTGTCGCGCAAGACTAGTTGACGTGCTTCAACAGACCATAACCGCCGTTGGAGCGACGATATAGGATATGGATCGCGCTGGTATCGCGATCGACGTAAGCGAAGAAGTCGTGACCCAGAAGATCGATCTCGATGAGCGCTTCTTCTTCAGTGAGGGGAAGAAGCTCGAGTTCCTTCACGCGTACGATCTCTTCGTCCTCGCTTGCGAGTTCCTGCATCAGGGCGTCGTAGTCCACTTCGGTCGCCTGCTTGATGGGTTCATTAGCCATACGCTTGTTCAGAACGCGTGTCTTGTACTTGCGCAGCTGGCGCAGAACCTTTGCCGCTGCAACGTCGATAGCAGCAAAGAGGCTCTCTTCGTTCTCCTCGACGCGAATGATGTGACCCTTAGCGTGCATCGTGACTTCGCAGGTGCAAGGGGTCGGATTCGCGGGATTCTTTTCAACTTGCAAAACAACTTCGGCAGAAAGCGGAGCGATGTCCATTGCTTTCATCGAGTTGCCGATCTTTTCTTCCGCATAATCGCGCAATGAATCGGAGACGTTCATGCGACGACCGGTGACGGTGATATCCATAGCCTTTTCCCTTCATTACTAAGAGCGCCGTTTCAAATGCGCTTTTTCAACTAGCTAGTCTAGCGCATCTTTCGAAGCTTGTGTGAATGATTATTGAAACCCAACCGAAAAGTTGACGTGCTGTTAGGTGTTTTACAATTAGGTACGAATGCATCGGACGAAACGCGCAACGAGAAGGGAAGACGATGGCCGAGAACAAGCAGACAGACGAAGCCGCCAGCGCGCAAGGCGCTTCGTGTGCCGTCGAGAATCCTCAAGGTCATAAGTCGCCCTTCATCAAGGAAGTGTCAGGGCATCAGAGGCGTTGGCTGAAACTGCTCGAATTCACGCACTCCACTACGAAGGCAGCAGGCTTCATGCTGCTCGGGGCTATCCTTTCGCTCATTGTTGCGAACTCACCTGCTTACGGGCCGTTTTTGGAGTTTTGGCACACGGAAATCTCGCTTGGGTTCGGTGCTACCACTGCATCGATGTCGCTTGCGCACATCATCAACGATGTGTTCATGTGCCTATTCTTCTTGCTGGTCGGACTCGAGATCAAGTATGAGATGACGGTCGGCGAACTCACGAATGTCCGTCAGGCGATCTTACCTGTTGGTGCCGCGGTCGGTGGTGTGGTGGTGCCCATCATCTTTTATGTGATATGCAACCAGGCCAGCTCCGAGACATTGAGCGGTTGGGGCGTTCCTACCGCGACAGACATCGCTTTCGCGCTCGGTATCTTGGCGTTGCTCGGTTCGCGCGTGCCTACAGGCGTGCGCGTCTTCCTCTCAACGCTCGCGGTCGCTGACGACATCATCGCCATCGTTGTTATCGCAGTGTTCTACGGCCATGCGCCTTCGGTCTTGTGGTTGGCTGGCGCGCTCATGGTGCTCATCGCGTTGATGGCGCTCAATCGCTTGCATTTCTATTCGCTGTGGCCCTACGTGCTTCTGGGTGTGGTGCTCTGGTATTGCGTATTCATGTCAGGCGTTCATTCCACTATTGCAGGCGTGCTGCTGGCCTTTGCTATCCCTTCTGGCTCGCGTGTCGATCTGCTCTCGTTCGGGCGTTGGTCGAATAAGCAGCTCAAAGAGATCCGTAAGAACTTCCAGCCCGATGCGCCGGTGCTCGGCCAATCGGACTACTTGGATGAGGTCTCGCGTCTCGCGCGTGTCGCTAAGGAGGTCGTGCCTCCCGCAACGCGTCTCGAGCGCATGCTCTATCCGTGGGTGTACTTTGCGATCTTGCCGCTCTTCGCCCTTACGAATGCGGATGTAGCGCTCGGCGGTATGAGTATCGGCGCGATCGTTTCCGATCCGGTCTTCCTTGGTGTCTTCACGGGCCTGTTGCTCGGTAAGCCTATGGGAATCTTCCTGTTCAGCTTCCTTATCGTGAAGTTGAAGATATCGTCGCTGCCGAGCAACGTGAACTGGGCGCACATTTTCGGCGCTGCGCTTCTGGGAGGTGTGGGCTTTACCATGGCGATCTTCGTCGCAAACCTCGCTTATGCCGATCCAGGCCAGATATTGATCGCGAAGGTGGCCGTTCTTTCGGCGTCGTTGCTTGCGGGCATCATCGGTTTCGCCTTCCTCTTGTTCCAGGCTAATATCGCGATGCGCAAGGGCATCACGTATGAAGAGCGCATTCCTGATCATGCGAACTTGCAGGCACATGGCGCTCATGAGGTGAAGCGCCGCAAGCATGATGCAGAGCTTCGCGCTCCTGAGGGAACTGAGAACAATCCGCGTACGGTCTCGCCTCATCGTGCTGTGCCAGAAGAGAGCGATCGCGCTGCGATGCGAAATGCAGAGGAATGAGCCATCGTCATTGAAGAAACCTCACATTCTTCACAAACGCGCACTTCAAGAGACGAATCACTCGTGAGCAAGGGGTTTGGGGGCTATTTTGTGCATAGATGAACCTTAACTATGGAGAGTATGCAGAGATAGGGGGTGGTAAGCATTGTTTCCCCTGTACGATTTCTGCTAGTATGAAACACAGCTTACGCTTAGAAACGAACACTATGCCATTTATTGGGAGGTTTTCAAACAAGATGAAGCATACAAACGTAGCACCGAAGCGTACGCTGCTCATTGCATTTTTATCGGCTATCTTGGCCGTCGGGCTTATGATGCCCGTCTCACTTGCATCTGCAGTGCCCTCTTCAGCCTCGAAAAAAGCCGAGGCACAAGCAGCTCTCGACAAGCTCAATGACATGCAAGCAAAGCTCGACGAAGCTTCGAACAATTATTACGAAGCAGAATCTGAGCGTGAAGCAGCCGAACAGAAGGTCGTAGAGGCCGAACAACAGATTCAGGAAGAGACCGAGAAGATCAAGGGCTACCAGGAAGAGTTGGGAACCCGTGCTCGTAGCATGTATCGCACAGGCGGCAACACCTTCCTGGATGTCATCTTGGGTGCTTCTACCTTCGAGGAGTTCGCAACCAATTGGAACATCCTCGAGACCATGAACGAGAACGATGCAGAATTGGTTGCGAAGACCAAGGAATCGCGTGAAAAGGTCGAAGCAGCTAAGGCTGAA
>CABRGJ010000144.1 GCA_902470405.1 uncultured Eggerthella sp. | reverse complement strand
AGACTGCTCGATGGAAGAAGGATCGCTTCGCTGCGATGGTAACGTGAGCTTGCGCCGTAGAGGTGAGACGAAGCTGGGTACGAAGACCGAGCTCAAGAACATGAATTCCTTCAAGAATCTTCATGACGGTCTGGCCTATGAGATTTGTCGTCAGGCAGAGGTTCTCGAAGAGGGCGGTATCATCTACCAGGAAACACGCCACTGGGATCCGTCTAAGAAGCGCACTATCGTCAAGGAGACCGCAGACGACTATCGCTTATTCCCAGAACCTGATATGGTCCCGTTCCAGCTTTCGGATGAGTTCATCGATGGAGTCCGTCAGCGATTACCCGAACTTCCTGATCAGAAGGCGAAACGTTTCGAAGAAGATTACGGGCTTTCTGCCTATGATGCGCGCCATCTGGTCGAACACCGCACCACTGCGCGTTTCTTTGAAGAATGCATGCGTTTGCAGGGCTCAGGAGAGGTGGCAAAACCGCTCGCAAACATGGTCATCAACGATCGCTGCATATTTGAACGCACATCCCGAGATCACTGACTTGAGTCAAACCGCGCTCACGCCGCCGCGCGCGCTCGATCTGGTGAAACTGATCGCTGAAGATAAGATCTCTTCTAAGCAAGGTAAAGAAGTATTCGCTACCATCTTGGAAGAAGATAAGGACCCAGCTGCTATCGTATCCGAGCGTGGCATGGAACAGGTCTCCGACACAGGCGCGATCGAAGCGGTGGTAGAGGGTGTCCTGGCTGCCTTCCCTGACAAGGTCGAGCAGTATAAGGGCGGCAAGACGGGTCTGCTCGGATTCTTCGTTGGACAGTGCATGAAAGAGATGAAGGGTCAGGGCAATCCGAAGGTCATCAACGAATTGTTAGCCCAAAAACTGAACTAGCTTTTCGTTTCCATGGTTTGTATGGACACCGGAAGATCATTTCTTCTGGTGTCTTTTTTTATTTGGGCATCTTGTGACGTGTCGAGATTTACAGAAGGAAGCGTGTGTCGTGTTCCAGGCGGGAAGTGCGATCCTATGACCTTGAAGCCACTATAGTAAAGTGAGGTGAGAAGGTTTTGTTGCGAAGGGGATATCATGAACGGAGATAGGGTTATTCGTTGGGGAATCATCGGATGTGGTGATGTGGTCGAGACCAAGAACGGGGCGCCAATGTATTTGGCAGACCATTCGGAGCTCGTTGGAATTTGGAATCGCACCAAAGAGAAGGCGATCAGATGGTGCGAGCGTCATGGACATGGACGGGCTTTTGATTCGCTTGATGAATTGCTGAATGATCCTGATATCGACATCATCTATGTGGCGACTACGCCAAACATGCATAAGGAATATGCATGTGCGGTAGCTGCATCAGGGAAGCATTGCTATTTGGAAAAGCCAATCGCACTTTCATGGGATGAAGCCGAGGAGATTCGAACAGCCTTCGAGAAGAGCGGCACACGTTGCTTCGTTGCTCACTATCGTCGCGGGATGCCGCGTTACAAGGAGCTGAAGCGTTTGCTCGATTCAGGCGCGATCGGTAAGGTGCGTGGAGTTCAGGTCATTCGCACACAGCGCCAGACTGTAGAGGAAATGCTTCCATGCGAAGAGAAGCCTTGGCGCGTGCGACCGGAGGTTTCAGGTGGGAGCCATTTCTATGAAGGCGATGCGCATATGCTCGATCTGATCGATTTTCTCGTTACGCCGTTCGCTGATTTCAAGGTCGAGGTCACGAATGGGACGGGATATTACGAAGCTGAAGATGCGGTATCGCTTGCGGGCATCACCGAGTCGGGCGTGATCGTATCGGGCACCTGGTGCTATGCGACATATAGAGCTCTCGATAGATTTTTGATCTTTGGCGATGCGGGCAGTATCGAATTCCCTTATTACGATAATGCTGCTCCTCTTCGACTCGAGCGTTTTGCGCCGGGTCAAGAGGGTTTTATGGCGCATGAAGGTGTGATGGGTGGCGTGCGCGAAGAACCTGAATATGAGATCATCGAGATTGCTCCGAAGACAGATGAGTATCCCGGCATGGGGCAGGTCCAGGATATTGTTGACGTGCTCCGTGAAGCGCCTTGTGCAATGTGTACGAGCACGCTCGAAAGCGCACTGCGTACGCTTCGTATCACCTGGGCCGCTCGTCAGCAAATGAAAGGTGATCGTTAGAGGACTCATTATTAAGTCGAAGTTTTTGATCGCTGAGAGTCTGCTAATCGCAAGAGCTTCGATGGGGCAAAATATTATCGTTGATCTCTTCGAGCGATCTACCGCGCGTTTCTTCGCCACAGATGCCGATGATGACCGCGGCGATGACCATCATTATTCCGTTTGCGAGAAAAACAGTTGGTGCACCATATGATTGCAGCAAGAATGCGATCAGGTAGGGTGAGATGATGCCAGCAAGACGCCCAACCGCATGAGCAAATCCAGAACCACGCATGCGGATCTCAGTAGGGAAAGCTTCGCCAAGATAGACTGAGCAGGCAAGTAGCGAATAATAATATAGAATACTGCAGAGAACAAAGCCTACTGCCATGAGTGCAAAGATGTTGCTGGTGGGAATGAGCGACCAGAGATAGGCGCAGAGCGCTAGAAGCAACAAACAGACGATCAAGCCTTTCTTTCGATCGTGTTTGTCAGCGAAAAGACTTAGAAGGAATATGCCGAATGGGGCGCCGATCAGCATCACGACCGTGATGCCGATGCTCATCGTAGTATCCATTCCGCGCAGAACGAAGATGGTCGGTGTCCAGTTGGTGATCGTGTAGACCATAAGGTTCATCGCAAAGAGCGCTGCGCTGATAGCAATGGTCCTTTTGACCATGTGCCTATCGAAGAGCGATCTCCAAGATGCGGTCATAACCTCCTCTTCTTGGGCGTGTTGAGCGAGTTTTTCATGTTCGATCTCTGGCAGTTCGATGCCTTGTTGGAGGAAGGCACGTTCGGCGACCGTGACGATCTCATTGGCTTCTTCGTAGCGACCTTTTGAGGCCAGCCAACGGGGCGACTCGGGCATGAATTTCCAGACCGCAAGCCAGGCGAGAAAACTGATGATCGATATTCCTACAAAAATGACTTGCCATCCGAAGATCGGAATAACAAGAACAGTGAGCAAGGCTCCTAAGGGAGGAGAGAAGTTACCGATCATTCCGAGCCAACCAGCATAACGCCCGCGGACAATCGGAGGTGTGTATTCGCCAAGGGCTGCATACGAGGCAGGAAGCGCGCCACCAAGGCCGACCCCCATGAAACCACGCATGATGATAAGGACGATCATGTTCGGCGAAAGAGCAGCGAGAAGGGTTGCAACACAGAAGAGCATCGTTTGGATGAGCAGACTTTTACGTCTGCCCATTTTGTCACCTAGATAACCAGCGAAAAGCGCCCCAATCAGATAGCCGAACATGGTGATCGATGCGAATACCGCGTTTAGATCAACCGTTGACCATCCGCTCTGAAGAAGCTGTGCAAGAATGCCGCCACCAACGTACATATCGAGGCAGTCACAGAATACAATGCCGCCCAAAAGCAGCATGATCTTACGATGCCAAATGCCCGAGGGAAGTCTATCAAGGCGTGCAGCGATACCATGATACGAAGTTCGTATCATCTGCCTTTCAGCAGAGCTGAGGCGATCGATGCGTGCATCGAGGTGGCTTTTCATCTCCTGCTCCTAACGATGCGGAGGCAGCCTTTCGGCCGCCTCCG
>CABRGJ010000143.1 GCA_902470405.1 uncultured Eggerthella sp. | reverse complement strand
CGCGTGTGGAGGTTCGCAGTGCTACAGCTGATAGCCACCTCGGACACGTATTTCCTGATGGTCCCAGTGAACTGGGCGGACAGCGCTATTGCATCAATGGATCGGCGTTGCGTTTTATCCCCGCCGACCAGCTCGAGGCAGAAGGCTACGGTTACCTGCGTAGCCTCTTTTCATAGCGCAGTCCGCTCACTCACGCCGCTAGTTCTTCAGGTCGTCGATCTTGTCAGCAACAGCATCCTTTGCTTCGCCCGCACGATCGCCGACGGTGGTCGCTGCTTCTTTTGCCTTGTCGCCAACTACCTGACCAGCTTCTTTTGCTTTGTCTGCTGCGACCTGAGCACCCTCTGCGATCTTGTCCTTTGCTTTGCCTGCGACATCGCCCACCTTGTCGGCGCCTTTCTCGAAGCCCTCTTTCACATCATGTGCGGCTTCCTTGATCTTTTCTGCGAAATCCATCGTTGCCCCCTTGTTCGTAAGTCGGTAAGGATCGATGCATCGATGATAGGGGCGGTGCATTACTGATAGAGAGCGAATTCAATACTTGATGCCATTCGTTGTCCGTTTCGTAACGAAACGGACAACGGTCCTGCGCGGTATAATCGTGTCGAGAAAGCTTTGCTTTACGCATACGGCAGCAAGCGGGTTGCTTGTGATGAGGCTGTCAGGCAGAAGAGGGGATCGAATGGCGAAGAGGACGTTGAAGATTGCGGGCTGCGTGGTCGGCGCTCTTGTGCTCGTTGTGGTGGCTTACATCATATACGTCATGGCAACGTATTATCGCCTGGACGATAATCTTGCGCTTGAGACCGAGCCGCCCGAGAATGGCCAGGTTGCAGCTCAGATCACACTGACAGGAACCGCACAAGATCGCAGCGATGGCCAATCGACGACGAATGCTTCCCTCGAATCTTCCGATCACGTATTTACCATCGTGAGCGCCAACCTTGGCTTCGGCGCGTACGGTCCGGATTTCGACTTCTTCATGGATGGCGGCACCGGCTCGATCGCGCCAAGTGCGCAGTACGTGACCGATAATGTAAACGCATCGGCCGAGGCTATCGGCCAGCTCGACCCAGATCTCGTGCTCTTCCAGGAAGTCGACATTGATGCAACGCGTAGCTGCGGCGTGGATGAATATGCCCTGCTTCGTGACGATTATCCCGCCATGTGCTCGGTATTCGCGCAGAATTACGATTCGGCATTCCTTGCCTGGCCGCTCTATGCGCCGCATGGAAAGAACAAGGCGGGCATGGTCACGTTTGCACGTTATCAGCTGAGCGACTCGATTCGTCGTAGTCTGCCTATTTCGGAGAGCCTCAGCAAATTCCTCGATCTCGATCGCTGCTATTCTATTTCGCGCGTTCAGGTTTCGAATGGCAGAGAACTGGTCGTCTTCAATGTGCATCTGTCAGCTTATGGTGCAGATGAGGAGGTACTGGAGGGCCAGCGTGCGATGTTGTTTGAGGATATGCAGGCGGAGCGTGCCGCGGGCAATTATGTGATCGCAGGCGGCGATTTCAATCACGACATGATCGGCGTATCGAACGAAGTCTACAACAACGTGACCGATACGGAAGCGAGCTGGGCTAAGCCCTTCGATTTTGCGAGCGTGCCTGATGGGTTTAGCGTGGCATCGAAGGCGGAACTAGACGCAGGCACCTTCGATTCGGCTGCGACTTGCCGCGATGCGGGACGTCCCTACGATGGTACCAACGATCGTTGGGTCATGGATGCGTTCATCTATTCAGACAATATCACCTGCATCGAGCAGCGCACGCTCGATCTGGATTTCGCCTACTCTGACCACAATCCGGTCTACTTGAAGTTTTCGTTGGCGGAATAAGCGATGCGATCAGCTAGTTGCTTTCGTTGGCAACGCAGCCTGAACTCGTTTGTATGCGAATCAACAAGGCAAGCTTGTTGTTCGGCTTGTTGCTCGGCCGTTTTCCAGCACAACGATCTGTGCGCCGAGGCGTGTGGCGTCTTCGGTATGGTGCGTGGTGAACAGCAGTGGCCGGTCATCCAGATGTTTCAGGATGAAAGCACAAGCGCGGTCGTTTGCGCTTTCATCGAGGCCCGTGAACGGCTCATCAAGGATGATCGCCTCTCCTGCACCGAGCAGCGCCCGTGCGATCTCGGTGAGGCGTCGTGTGCCACCCGAAAGTTCGCTTGCAGGTTTATGGATGCTGCCTTCAGGCAGGAGTGTCTCAAGCTCGTGTTCGATCTGACTCGTAGCGTTCATATTTTCGCAGGCTAGCAACACGTTTTGCAGTGCACTCAAGCTGTTGATGAGGGTGTCTTGCTGCAGGACGAGCCCCATACGGTCGGGAGAGGAGGCGCTCCCTGCCCGGGGTTCATGCTCAGCGGTCAAGAGTGAGATGAGCGTTGTTTTTCCTGTGCCGGTCGGCGCCATCAGGCAGACGCGTTCACTTTGGCTCACGCGCAGCGAGAGATCGGCGAGCACGAGCTTATCGTTGTAGCCAAAATGAACTCTATCGAGCTCGAGCGCGATAGTAGGGGCGGGTGCATCGTAGGGGCTCACGGCATCTTGTGTATTTGGCGCGCACTTTGTTCGTTGCGAGCGTATGGCCCAGACAGGACTCTTGCGGGTGGCATTCAATAGCGTCACAGCAAGCTTCTCGTTCGCCCAGCCCAGCAACATGACGACGATGGTCCACATCAACAGTGCCGGTGTGTCGAGGGTCAGCTTTGCGCCATACACGGCTGCGCCGATCGAGCCGAGCGGGATACAGAGTAGCTCAGCAGTGATACCTGCTTTCCAGGAAAGTCCGATCGCAGTCTTTGCGGCTGCGCTGAAGTACGGCAGCATGGAAGGCCAGGTAGAAGCCAAGAAAATACGCGGCATGTTCAAGCCTGCGAAACGCAGGATACGCTCGGTTGCGTGATGGCGTGCTTGCTGCGCTTCGAGAGCCGCCACATAGAACGGCGGGATGGTGACGAACGCCACGATGGAAACGAGCGCTCCTGCTGCGCCGACGGCCACCAGCACGATCACGATGATGCAAGCCACGGGAGCGCTCTTCATTACTTGGATAGCGGGCGCAAGCAGGACGCGCACCCACGAAAAGCGTGCGGCAGCAAAACCGAGCAAGGTTGCAAGAGCAGCGCTTGCAAGGCCAACGAATACAATACGTACGGTCGTTTGGTAAACAGCACTCCAGAAAGCTGGCTGCGTAAGACCACCGAAGAATGAAGCAAGTGTTTCGCCTGGTCCAGCTAGCAAAATGGGGTTGCCGACCAGAAGCGCTATGACCGTCCATAGCACGACCCAAACGACGACCGCCCCGCCGTATTGCACGATGCTGGCAATACGGGAGGCGCTGAAGCTCTTTTTTGGCTCTCGTTCGATTCGGGTTTTCCTGTCCAGTTCGAGCTCGAGCTAGTTCTCGGGCATGAAGTAGAAGTTGTCGCCTGGCAGTGAGCCACCCAGCGCCTCCGCGCTCTGGTCGAACAGCGCCTGGAGGTATCCCGAAAGCGCGCTCTTCATCTCTTCGCCAGTGTAGCAAACCACGTTGCAGTTCGGGATAGCCTTTTCAGCCAGGGTCTCATTCTCGATGATGCCCAGTTCGGTCACCTTCGCTACGATGGCAGATGGATCAGTCTGCGCGACTTCAGCGGATGCAGCATGGCGCTGCAGGAACAGCTCGATCGCGCCTTGATGCTCCTCGATCGTGGAGGTCTTCGCTACGGTCACGCCCGTTACAACGTCGCCTTTCTGACCGCCGGTCATCTGCGCCCATGC
>CABRGJ010000142.1 GCA_902470405.1 uncultured Eggerthella sp. | reverse complement strand
TTCGCGTCCTTCTGGCCGACAACTTCGAAGCAAGCGACTGCGTAACCGACGCCGAACGGACCCTCATAACTCAAGAGCTCGCTCGTGTAGTCGGAGCCTGCCAGCGCACCGGCCATGATCTGGAACGAGCGCAAGCCGCATTCGGCAGCTTCTTCACAAAACAGATCGTCGAAGGCATAGAGATCATCCAGCGCGCCCGACTTGAAGATGGAAGTGATGGCCTGGTCGAATTGCGGGCCAGCAGCATTGAATCCATACGGGCCATCGGCTTTGAGCACGTGCGAGAGATCTCCGCTTGCAACGAGCACGACACGGCGATCGAGGATGTTCGCGGCCAGCTCGATACAGCGGCCGATCATGCGATGGTCACGCCCTGAAAGCCCCGAGAGCCCGACGCGCACCACCGTGGTATACGGCAGGAAATCGCGCAGGAAATAGAGCGGGATGTAGGTGGCGTGATCGAGCGGGCCATCGTAGGAGGCTCCCATGCCGATCAGGATGTTCGCCTGGTTAGCAAGGCTTGCGATCAGTTCGGCCAGGTCGGGGCCGCCCGTAGCTTCTATCATGCTGTTTTCGGCGCCGAACATCTCAAGACCGCCCACCAGGTGATCTGCATTTGAGACGAAGAATCCATCCGAGAATAACGGTGCGTGCGGCGAGGTGACGATGATGGTATCGGGACGGTGCTCTTCGATACGGCGTGCAACCGTTTCGTAGGCGTCGATGGTGGATCGGATAGCCTGCTCCTCACCTTTGCCGACCGCAGGAACGATGAGCGGTGGATGGGGAACGGCATAGGCGGCGACGATGCTCATAGGAGACTCTCTTTCAAAGCGAAGAAGTGAAGTTCTAACAGCTGCTAAGACGCTAAGCGCCTAACGCTTTTAATTGTAGCAACACGCACTGCTCTGCGCATGATGAGCGCGTGACGGTTGTGTAACAGCTAGCCGCTAAAAGTTCTGCCAAGCGATAGCAATAGCCCTCGACAAGGTAGAACTTGCTATAATGACACGGACAGTTCGAAACCCTCCTGTCGTTAAACAAAACTAGGAGTATCTTATGTATGGTTTGAAGACCGAAAGCAGCTTCGATGCCGCTCATTTTCTCACGGATTATCACGGCAAATGCGAGAACTTGCACGGCCATCGTTGGCGTGTTGTTGCCTATCTTGAACAGGGTCAGCTACAGACCGAAGGCACGATGAAGGACATGGTGCTCGATTTCGGTGAGTTCAAACAGGCGGTGCGCGATATGACCGAGGCGCTCGATCACTCGTTCATCATCGAAGCCGGCTCGCTCAAGCCGGCTACCATCGCATGTCTGGAGGAGGAGGGCTTCACGCTCTCGATCATGCCGTTTCGCACGACTGCAGAGAACCTTGCGCGCTACTTCTTCGATCATCTTCGCGAACAGGGGTTGCCCATTGCGCAGATCGATGTGTACGAAACGCCGAACAATTGCGCGATCTATCGCGGATAGCGCAGGTAGATCACGTGCTACCCCTCGAAACGTATATCACCTATCCTGTTATCGAGCGCTTCGTGAGCATCGATGGTGAGGGAACTCACGCAGGAAGGCTGGCGGCGTTCATTCGTTTTTCAGGCTGCAATCTTCGCTGCAGCTACTGTGACACCCCGTGGGCTCAAGACGATGAAGCAACGGTCGATCTTGTGCGCAAAGAGGAATTGGTGAAGTGGGTGACGCAGCAGCCGTGTGCATGCGTGACCATTACAGGCGGCGAACCAACGCTCCAGTCTCACTTATCTGAGCTTGTTGCTGCTCTTGCGAATCTCGAACAGATCGAGGTGGTGGAGATCGAGACCAATGGCGCGGTCGACCTGGCAACGCTGGCCGCGGATCGCCCTGCGGAGCTTCAGTTCACGATGGATTACAAGCTGCCCTCATCGGGTATGGAGGCGCAGATGTGCACGACGAATCTCGCATTGCTCGATGCGGACGATGTGGTGAAGTTCGTCATCGGCTCGCAGGAAGATCTTGAGACCATGGCGCACATCGTGCGCACACACGACCTCGAACATCGCTGCCAAGTCTATCTGAGCCCCGTGTTCGGCCAGATCGATCCCGCGCAGATCGTGGACTTCATGAAAGAACAAGACCTGAGGAATGTGACACTGCAAGTGCAGCTCCACAAGGTCATCTGGCCCGACGTTGAGAGGGGAGTGTAGCTGATGACGCAACCAGAGAAGTGTCGTTATACGAATGAGAAGGCGCTCGTGCTCTTCAGCGGCGGCCTCGATTCGAGTACGCTGCTTGCGATGATGGTCGATCGTTATGGCGCAGAGAACGTTTATGCGCTCTCCATCTTCTATGGGCAAAAGCACGACCGCGAGCTTGAAGCAGCTAAGCAAGTGGCACGCTATTATGGCGTTGAACAGCGTTTTCTCGACCTAGCACCGATCTTTGCGGAAAGTGATAGTTCATTGCTAGCAGGCTCGAGCGAAGCGATCCCGCATGAGACCTATGCTGCTCAATTGGCCTCTGAAGATGCTGCGACGGTCAGCACCTATGTGCCCTTCCGCAATGGTCTTTTTCTCTCGAGCGCTGCCTCCCTGGCGCTCTCGCTTGATTGCTCGGTGGTGTGTTACGGCGCACACGCCGACGATTGGGCTGAATGCGCTTATCCCGATTGCTCGCCTGCGTTCGTCGATGCGATGGCTTCTGCTATCGAGCAAGGAACAGGCGGCCAATTTCACCTTGTTGCACCATTCGTAAGCTGGTCAAAAGCGCGCATCGTCGAGGAGGGCCTGAAACGCGGCGTTCCTTACGAGCTTACTTGGTCATGTTACGAAGGCGAGAGCGAACCATGTGAAACGTGCGCCACGTGCCTCGATCGCCAACGCGCCTTCGAGCTGAATGGCACCATCGATCCGCTTTTGAAGAAAGGAAACTAATGGATACCAAAAATGCGACGCGCGAGGGCGAAGGCCTTGAATTGCTTGGCAACCAGCAGGTTTCCTATCCGACCGATTACGCGCCCGAAATGCTCGAGACATTCCAGAACAAGCATTCTGAAAACGACTATTTCGTGAAGTTCAACTGCCCCGAATTCACGAGCTTATGTCCGATCACAGGCCAGCCCGACTTCGCGACCATCTACATTTCCTACGTGCCTGATGTGCGCATGGTTGAGAGCAAGAGCCTGAAGCTTTACCTGTTCTCATTTCGCAACCATGGCGATTTCCATGAGGACTGCGTCAATACGATCATGAAGGATCTTATTGCGCTCATGGATCCGAAGTATATCGAGGTCTGGGGTAAGTTCACGCCGCGCGGGGGTATTTCCATCGACCCGTATTGCAACTACGGCCGCCCCGGCACGCGCTGGGAAGAAGTGGCGTGGGAGCGCTTGTCGCAGCACGATCTGCATCCCGAGAAAGTTGATAACCGCTAATGCGATCCCAAGGTCAGCTACAAGAGCAACCCGCGAAGATCTCGCTGAAACGTCGTGTGTACGCCAGCCTAGAAGACCCGCTCAATGCGCGTCCGCTCGGCAAGGCACTGGGTGTCGCGCTCATTGTCTTGATCGTGTTGAACGCGCTGCTCGTCGGTGTGCCCGATACCTGGATGGCGGGACAGGCAAGGGTTTCGCTCTTTATCTTCAGTATTCTCTCGACTATCGTGTTCGGCGCAGAATACTGCTGCCGCTTGTGGATCGCGGATATGATCTATCCCGATCGTGCGCCCGTGCGTGCGCGTCTGCGTTACGCCTTTTCGCCCATGGGCATCATCGACTTTCTGGCGTTCGTGCCCGCGCTCTTTCTGTATTTC
>CABRGJ010000141.1 GCA_902470405.1 uncultured Eggerthella sp. | reverse complement strand
AACCTCTGCAGCCCACGAGGCATCGAGAGGCTGGAAGCGTAACGTCGCGTCTTTAGAGAGCCTCATCCCGTCCTTATGTACATCGCCCTGAACACCACTTGTAAGATCGCGACTGCGCCAAGACTCCGACAAGGCGCTATGATTCGCGCTCTTAGAAGATATCGTTTCCCTATCAATCGCCTGTGCAAGACGAATGCGCTCATGCTCTTCAGCATCGGATAAGCGCGTGTATACCGGCAGCAGTGCGACCGCATCGCCCAACACCGCATCATCAGGGTCGAGCGTGCCTTCCTGCCAAGCATGGGCACTTGCACGAAGCAATCCTGCGCCGGTTGGATGCCAACAGTCTTCGTGAGCAAACGTACCCTGATCAGCAAAGAGATCGGCGTATTTCACAAGTGCATCCCCTGTGATCAGTCGACTCCCTGACCGACTCGATGCAAGCAACGCACATGCATCTTGGGCTTTGATGACAAAGTCGGCATTCAAACGCCTGACACCCTGCTCGTCGAGCGCATAGCGCACAGGATAGACCTCCTTGCGCATCGCATCACCAAGGACGACAACATCACCACGCACACCGCGCTGCCACTGATCCCAGGCCTGAGCATCGAGCGTCGAGACTCCGAAGAGCGGCACTCCCAGTCCAAGCGCGATACCCTTAGCGGTCGCTACGCAAATGCGCACTCCTGTGAACGACCCAGGACCCCGGCCGCACACCACGCATGCGATCGATTCCTTATTGACCCGAGCAAGCTCCAGTGCCGATTCGATCTGAGCGATGAGCTTGGTGTTCGACGCGCGAAATGCGGGGATCTCCTGAGAGACGATCGCCTCGATCGAACGATCGTTTCGATCGAGTCTGCCAACACCTACCGCGATGACCTCATTGGCGGTATCGAATGCGAGTATGTGATCCTTTTGCATCAACAAGCTCCTTCGAACGACCGCCCTACGCAACCTGTGCGATCCATTCGGCTATCAACGCATGGCTTTGCGATTCGCTTGCGCTCACGCAAAGGCAGCGCGATCCATCTGCGTTCGTTTCGATCGACACCCACAACGCCGAGGAAGGGATCTCGTCAGCGAACTTGCGCGCCCATTCGATGCAGCTTACACCATCAGCTTCGACCAGATCATAGAAGGCGATATCCTCGAGCTCGCGTGGGTCATCAAGCCGATACAGATCGAAATGATAGAGCGGCACGCGTCCTTCGGTATATTCGCACATAACGTTGAACGTAGGAGACGTCACAGCACTCTTCACACCAAGACCCTGCGCGAATCCTTGTACGAAATGAGTCTTTCCCGCGCCAAGATCTCCATCAAGCGCAATGACCGTACCCGGCAAGACGAGTCGCGCCAACGTCGCAGCGATCCGCTGCGTCTCCTCGGCGTTTTCACTCCTGATCGTTCGTGTCGCTTCGACCATATCGACCCCACTAGAGCGCAGCACGCTCTGCCGAGACGATGGTATGCTCCATCGTGCAAGAAGTCGTGACCGAACCGATGCCGCCAGGCACCGGAGTGATAGCAGCGACCAGCGGTTCGACTGCTTCGAAATCCACATCGCCACACATATGGCCTTCCGCATCGAAATTGATCCCTACGTCCAATACCACCTGTCCAGGTACAAAATAGTCTGCACCATACGCGCGTGCACGACCTGTTGCGCAGATGACGATATCGGCATTTCGCGTGATGCTCGCAAGATTCTCGGTCTTCGAATGGCAAATGGTCACGCTCGCATTGTGACGCAGGAGCATCATTGAAACCGGCTTGCCGATCACAAGACTGCGACCCACCACAACCACATGCTTACCCTCGAGCGAAATATCGTAATGGTCGAGCACTTTGATGCTCAGCGGTAGCAGGCGGCAGTGAATCAGGATCATCCGTGAAGATGCCTGCTAACGCTGCAGTCGAGATACCATCCACATCCTTATGCAGGACGAGCAGATCGCACAATGCCTTCTCGTCAAAGACTTCTGGCAGCGGACGGAACATCAAGCATCCGTGAATCGAAGGATCTTCATTGATGGATTCGATAGTGTGTGCAATGAGTTCATACGTGGCATCTTCTGGCAGTTCGAAGACGCGCACTGCTATGTCGAGCGATTCTGCGCGCTTGATCGCCGTGCGCTCGTAGCTGATATCATCAGGCTTGTTTCCAACACGCACGATCGCAAGCGTCGGGATGACACCCTTTTGTCGAAGCAACTCGACACGTGGATGCAGATTGGCGTTCATAGCTTCGACGACTGGTTTCGAACCAAGAATATGGGGGGTCATGCCTCAAGCTCCTTCACCACGGTTTCGTATGCACGCTCTGCGCGCGGAACATATTCATCCATAAGACCACGCACCTCATCCAAATAAGCACCTGCTCGCATGCGGTCATTCATCGATGAGCAATTGATGAGCACATTGAGCGACGCTCCTTGCAGAGCCGCTTTCGCGAAGAGTGCGCTCACGCCAGCATCGGAAAGCGCAAGGCGCGAGCCTTTCTCGACGAGCACCTGTGCAAGGTCGATGACACGAGCACATGCACGCATGATCGACAGTGGAACCTCGCATGCATCGATGAGAGCTTCTTGTAGAGCTGCATCCTTTAGCGCTTGCTCTTCAGGTGTTTCTCTCGGTAGTGCATAGGCAGCAGCCAAAGGCGTGAAAGCAAGCGCATCCTCATCGATCAGGCAAATAAGCAGATCCTGTAAGGTCGCCAGCTCATCGCATGCCACGCGCACATCAGATTCAACCGCTTCGTAAGCTTTCTTTCCCAAGGTCAAGTTGCAGACCATGGAAGAGAGGGCAGCCGCAAGCGCCCCGCAATAAGCGGAAGCGCCGCCACCTCCCGGTGTTGGCGCTTTACTCGCTAATTCATCGATGAATGCTCGATCGATCATATGACGGCTCGCTTAGAACAACCCGCTGATCTTGCCCGTTTCGCCCACATCGATACGAAGCGCAGCTGGTGATTTTGGAAGGCCGGGCATCGTGAGCACATCGCCTGTAAGTGCGACCACGAATCCAGCACCTGCAGACACCTTGACCTGACGAACCGTAATGCGGAAATTCTTTGGGGCACCCAACTTCGTGGGGTCATCCGAGAAGCTATATTGGGTCTTCGCCATGCAAACTGGATAACCACCGAATCCAAGGCTCTCGAGCTTCTTGATCTCTTCAGCAGCTGCCGTGGTGAAATCAACACCATCAGCATGATAGATGCGTTGAGCGATAGCTTCGATCTTCTCTGCAAGACCCAGATCGTCTTCATATGCGAACGTGAGCTTGCTGGTCTCGTCGCACAAACGCACGACCTCCTCTGCCAGCTCAAGACCACCCTCGCCGCCTTTCGCCCACACCTGAGAGAGAGCGACGTTCACACCCAGCTCCTCGCACTTACGACGAACCAGATCGATCTCTGCTTGCGTGTCGGTCGGGAATTCGTTGATCGCGACTACGCAAGGAAGGCCATAAACATTGCGGATGTTCTCAACATGCTGAAGCAAGTTCGGGAGGCCAGCTTCGAGCGCTGCCAGATTCTCTTCATTAAGGTCATCCTTTGCAACACCGCCATGGTTCTTGAGCGCACGTACCGTCGCAACCACGACGACCGCATCAGGCTCAAGACCTGCAAGGCGGCATTTGATATCAAGGAACTTCTCCGCACCCAGATCAGCGCCGAAACCAGCTTCGGTCACACAGTAATCGCCAAGTGCGAGCGCCATGCGCGTTGCCATAATGGAATTGCAGCCATGGGCGATGTTCGCGAACGGACCGCCATGCA
>CABRGJ010000140.1 GCA_902470405.1 uncultured Eggerthella sp. | reverse complement strand
TCGAGCGTCTGAACAAGATTCGGCTTCAGGGCATCCTTGAGCAAGGCCGCCATCGCGCCATCTGCCCCCAGGTCGCGCGCAGTGACCGGCTCATCATCAAAGGTATAGCCCACCACGATGCGACCGAGACGATCCTTCAGATCGGTAATAGAGGTGGCGAGGCAAAAGATAGCCATGACCTCAGAAGCAACAGTGATATCGAAACCGTCTTCACGAGGCACGCCGCTCTTCGCGCCACCCAGACCGCACACGATGTTGCGCAATTGGCGATCATTCATATCTACGACGCGCTTCCAGGTGATACGGCGCACGTCAATACCGAGCTCATTGCCCTGCTGAATGTGGTTGTCGAGCATCGCCGCCAACAGATTGTTCGCAGCGCCGATAGCATGAAAATCGCCCGTGAAATGCAGGTTGATGTCTTCCATGGGAATGACCTGGGCGTATCCGCCACCAGCAGCACCACCCTTCACGCCGAAGACAGGGCCGAGCGAGGGCTCGCGCAATGCAACGACCACGTTCTTGCCCATCTTCGCGAGCGCATCGGAAAGGCCGACGGTCGTGGTGGTCTTGCCTTCACCGGCTGCAGTAGGGTTGATAGCGGTAACGAGAATGAGCTTGCCCGGCTGATAATCCTTATCGCGAAGCAGATTGTAGTCAACCTTCGCTTTCGCTTTGCCGTAGCACTCCAGATACTCAGGAGCGACTCCTACTTTCTCTGCGACTTCAGAAATGTCGATCGGGTTCGCTGCTTGGGCGATCTCAATGTCTGACAACACGTCGGGCCCCTCTTTCTCTTCGAAGTGAATCTGAAAGATATCTTACTTTTTCAAGTCGTTATAGATCAGCCGTAATCCTTGTAAGGTCAGTTCGACGTCGATTTCGGTTATGGTTCGGGACAGAGGCGCGATACGATGCGCAAGTCCGCCGGTCGCCACCACCTTAGTGGTATAACCAAGCTGCTCATGAATGCGATCGACCAAACCATCGACGCGTGCAGCCTCACCGCACACCACGCCGATCTGGATGGCTTCAGAAGAGTCGCGACCGATCGAGATACCAGGATCTTCAAGCTCAACCGCACGAAGCAGCGCCGCACGTGACATGAGCGAACGCATGGACGACTCGACACCGGGCGCGATGATGCCCCCTACGAAGGCTCCGTCCTTATCGATGACCTCCATGTTAGTAGCCGTGCCAAAATCCACGACCACCACAGGCGCCCCGAAGAGAGCTTTAGCCGCCACCGCATCGGCGACGCGATCGGCACCAAGCTCGATAAATGAGGTCGCGTCGATATTGAGCAAGTGCGCGCAGGTGGACGACGAGACGACCAGGGGCACAACACCAAACGAACGCTCACATGCCTTTTCCCAGTTATGCGTGAGCGCAGGCACGACCGAGCACAGGATAGCGCCTGTTATCGCATCGGAATCGATCTTTTCAGCACCAAGCAATGCGTGCAGCTTGATTCTCAATTCATCGCTCGTATACTCGACATTGGTGGCAAGCCTCCACATATGGATCAAGCGATCATCATCATAGATACCTAAAACGGTGTGAGTATTGCCCACATCTACCACTAAGAGCATCTCAACGTACCTTTCAAGGGTGTATATTTTCGTATTCGCTCAGCGATTATGATCAGTAAATCGTAAAACGAATACTACCATATTGTTTAAGGGGAAAGAGCTGCGTCAACATTTGGTTGATAAAAGCCCGCATTAGATATTGAGAGGGATAGAATATGGATCATACTCCTGCACGCATCCTTGTAGTCGACGATGAACCATCCATCACTGAATTTGTGAGCTATGCGCTTCAGAAAGAAAACTATTCTGTCGATACTGCCGCAGATGGCGAACAAGCACTCGAACTTATCGAGCAGAAACCTTACGATCTCTACATCCTCGATATCATGCTTCCCGGCATCGATGGCTACGAACTTTGCCGTCGCATCCGCTCGAAATACGACACCCCTATCCTGTTCCTATCCGCCCGCGATGGCGAAGTGAATAAGATCATCGGCCTCGAACTTGGTGCGGACGATTATCTGGCTAAACCTTTCGGCATTCGCGAGCTCATCGCGCGCACGCGTGCGCTTCTGCGCAGATCGCAAGCTGCAACGAACACCTCAGCTGAGGTGAATGCGAGCGGTATTGTGCTCGATGACGACGCACATACCGCGATCGGCGAACACGGCCCTATCGATCTGACGCCTCGCGAATTCGAACTGATGAGTTGCCTTATGCACAATGCGGGCAAAGTGGTCTCCCGCGAAGATCTGTTGCGCGAAGCATGGGGTTGGGAATTCATCACCGAGACGAAGACGGTCGACACCCATATCAAGCGTCTTCGCGACAAGATCGAAGCTGCTGGCTACAATCCGCAAGTGGTCGAGACCGTGCGCGGTTACGGTTATCGCTTCAAAAAATAGCGTGGCGAAGCTTCTATGAGGCTCGCAACCCACGTCGCCTTCACCTGCACGCTTCTCGCCGCTCTCAGCAGTGGCATCGCTTGCGTATGCGGCATCCATTTCTTTCACGCATCGCATTGGATCCTTGTGCTAGTCATTCCAATCAGCTGCATCGCTTTTTGCTTGAGCCTGCTCATCGCCTACTTTACAAGCCATCCTTTCAGCGCGCTCGTAAAGGGTGTTCGCCAATATCAGGCAGGAGATTACGATATTTCCTTCAAGATCCGCCATGGGCTTCATGAGAGCGAGGAGCTTTCTCATGCCATCGAGGACCTGATCGACACCACGGAAGCGTATAAGGACGAAATTGCACTCTTGAAGCAACGCGAGGGAGAATTCATCTCCGATGTTGCCCATGAATTTCGAACACCACTTACCGCTATCAGCGGAAATACCGAGCTAATGATGGATCCCGATATGCCGCTTTCCATGCGCCAGCATTTCTTGCAGATCACGCTCTCGGAAGCAAAGCGTCTCAATAATCTCGTAAACGATCTCATCTCGCTACGCCACATCCAAGAAGATTCCCCCACCGCTATCGAACGCGTCAACATCAAGAACGTCGCCGAAGAAGTAGGCGAGATACTTAATGCGAACTTCCAAAAAAAGGATATCGACTTTACTATCACAGGTGAAGCACCCGACATCCTTATCGATCCCGATCGATTAAAGCAAGCGCTCATTAATCTTATCGATAATGCCTGCAAACACGTATCTGAAGGCGGCAAGATCAAGGTCATGCTCTCCGGAATCGAAGATAGGTCGATCATCGCCATCAAAGACAACGGCGTCGGGTTTGGGGATGTCAATCCTTCGCTGCTTTTCAAGCGCTTCTATCGTACTGACTTCTCGCGCTCACGCGTGAAGGGCGGATCGGGGTTAGGGCTTCCTATCGTGCATGCGATCGTCGAAAGCAATGATGGCAATATCACCGCTTTCAATGCTCCTGAAGGTGGGGCAGTCTTCCTCATCGCATTCCCCTCTGTGGTCGATAACTAGCCCACCACGCTCAGGGCACCTATGCGTCTTATGCTGTCTGTCTACGATATCGCCCGTCCAACAACAAGAAGAGCGGGCGCTTTGTGCCCGCTCTTGCATTCCCTTGTAGTCTAAGACTAGGTTATTTTAAGATTACGTTATTTCGTATCTAGATTACTTGGCTGCGTATTTCTTGACCAGCTGGCGACCAGCGATATAATCCATGACCTCGGTCGTGCCACCTGCCATCTCATAGCCACGCAAGTCAGCCCAAATGCGCGCAGCACGCAGTTCCTTGGTATAACCAATAGCCGCATAGATCGAAAGCGCATGATCGGCAACCTTAGTGAGATT
>CABRGJ010000139.1 GCA_902470405.1 uncultured Eggerthella sp. | reverse complement strand
GAGCCGATGCAAACTCTCCGTTTGATTGCGTATCCCGTTGCTTCGCGCCGGAACTTGATGTCTACGAAGATCCCGTAACAGGCTCGACCCATTGCGCTATCGCGCCGATTTGGGCAGAAAAGCTCGGCAAAAATGACATCCGGGCATTTCAGGCATCAAGGCGTACCGGTATCTTGAACTGTCATGTTGAAGACGATCGCGTGAAGATCTCGGGGCCTGCCGTTCTTTACGCGCGAGCCGAATTGAATGAATCGGGTCTTACCACATAATTACTATCCCGTAAGGGAATGCGCCTGCCGTTTTCGTTATCATAAAGAGAAGGAGGATAGTCATGCGCGTTCTGTTGGTAGAAGATGACAATGCTATCGTTTCAGCGCTCAGTGATGTGCTGAGCAGTGAGGGTTATGCAGTCACCTCGTTCGCAACACAAGACGAAGCATGCGAAGCGCTCACGCGAGAGACGTTCGCGATCGCGCTTTTGGACATCACGCTTGCACAAGGCAATGGATTTGCAGTTTGCGCTGCAGCGCGCGAAGCCGCTCCTGAGATGCCCGTTATCTTCCTGACCGCATCTGACGACGAATACTCCACGGTCGCAGGACTCGACATGGGTGCAGTCGACTACATCGCAAAGCCTTTCCGCACGCGTGAGCTGCTCTCACGTATGCGTGTCGCATTGCGCAGGATGAATCCTGCAGAGACCATTCTTGAAGCAGGCGATATTCGTCTCGATGTGTCCTCGGCCTCAGTAACAAAAAATGGCGCAGAGGTGTTCCTCTCTGCGCTCGAGTATCGCTTACTCCTTTATTTCCTCCAACATAAAGGCCGTCTGGTCACCCGTGAAAACTTACGCGATGCCATCTGGGATAGCGCAGGCGAATACGTTTCTGATAACGCCTTGAACGTCTATATCAAACGTCTGCGCCAAAAGATCGAGACCGACCCTGCTGAACCGCGTATCATCCTCACCGTTCGCGGGCTTGGATATAAGATCTCCGATGAAAGTTAGCTATGGGATCGTGGAATACGCTCATATATCAATCATTCGTCTTCGTGGCGCTCACCGCCTTTCTTGCAGTGTTCGCTCCTGCTGATGCAAAACTGTGGGTGGCAGTGTGCGGACTCGCGTGCCTTGTGCTATTCCTTGCTTTCTCGTTCTGGCGTCATAAGGAAATCCGCCGTCTTGCGAGCCAGATCGACGAGGTGCTCCACAATGGTCGTTCTCTCGACTTCACCTCATATCGCGAAGGCGACGTTGCAGTGCTCGCAAACGAACTTGGCAAGATGGTCGCTCGTCTTTCTCGTCTGAGCGATTCGCTCTCAAAAGAACGCAATGCGCTTGCTGATGCGCTGGCTGATATCTCTCATCAGACTCGCACACCCCTCACCGCTATCAGTCTGCGACTTCCTGCTATCGAAGTAGCGGAGGATCCCCGTGAGCGCAAACGACTCGTCCGGGAGCTCGAATCGATGATCGAACGTATGTCGTGGCTCCAAACCACGCTGTTGAAAATCGCAAAAGTGGACGCGGGCGCTATTCATGTCGAGCGACGCAAAGTGCTCGTCGACGAGATCGTCCAACGCGCCATAAAACCACTTGAGCCTTCTTTCGATCTGCGCGATATCACTCTCTTGGTCGAGCTTGATGAAGATGTAGCTTTCCAGGGCGATCTTCTTTGGAGCGCTGAAGCTATCCAGAACATCGCGAAGAATTGCATGGAGCATACCCCAGCGGGCGGAGCAGTGCGCATAAAAGCAAGCGAGAACGCACTTGCTACGACCATCATCATCACCGATACCGGTGCTGGTTTTGCAGAAGTCGATCTACCCCATCTTTTCGATCGTTTCTATCGGGGCACGAATGCCAATGAGCCTGAGAAAGAAGGCTTCGGTATCGGACTCTCTCTTGCTCAATCGCTCATCTCTGTGCAAGGAGGCACGATCCGTGCGGGCAATTCCGCTGAAGGCGGAGCCCGTTTCCAGATCGCCTTTCCTAAGATCACTGTCTAAAACTCCTGCCTTGATCAAAGTGCCTCGCTCATGGTTCGAATGAAATAACGATTCTGTAAGAGAGCATTCACGTAAGCGCAAGTAACGCACTCCATACTTGAATCAAGGCTGAAACTAAGAGAAAGGCTTCACATGGATATACTCACCGTCAGCCACCTCACCAAAGTCTATGGAACCGGCGTTGCGACCACCCGCGCGCTCGACGATGTTTCACTCACGGTGCAGGAAGGCGAATTCGTTGCCATCGTTGGCTCATCTGGATCAGGAAAATCGACGTTGCTCCATTTGATCGGTGGTGTCGATCGTCCTACTTCAGGTACGGTGATGGTAAACGGCATGGACGTATATGATCGTAACGATGAATCGCTTGCGATCTTCCGTCGTCGCGAAGTTGGTCTGATCTATCAGTTCTACAATCTGGTCCCTGTACTCAACGTCATAGAGAACATCACCTTGCCTGTTGCTTTGGATGGACGTGAAGTGAATGAAGAGCGCTTGAACCAGCTGCTCGATCAATTGGGCCTGCGTGGCCGTGAAGGCCATCTGCCAAGTCAACTTTCTGGCGGACAACAGCAACGTGTGGCTATCGCACGAGCACTTATGAATGCGCCCGCACTCGTTCTAGCCGACGAACCGACCGGCAATCTCGATACAGCGAACAGTAATGAGATCATGCGCCTTCTGCGCCAATCGAATCACGATCATGGGCAGACGATGATCGTGATCACACACGATGAAGAAATCGCGCTCGCAGCAGACCGTATCATTGCGATCGAGGACGGAAAGATCGTCCGTGATGAAAGGATCCGACGATGAGCGCGATGACTAACTTCACGATGCGCTCGCTGCGCGCCAACCGCGTGCGCACATTCGTTACCATGGCTGGCGTTGCGCTTGCTGCGGCACTCATCGCCGCGATCCTGACCTCCTACACCTCGCTCACTGATTTCCTTTATCGTGCAGAAGCAACGACTCAGGGCGCCTGGATGTCTTATGCCGAAAGCAATAACTCAGAGGAATTTGAGGCAGGTCTTCAGGGTGCAAAGGATAGCTCGAACATTACCTCACTTGCTACGTTTAGCGATAAAGGATATGCACAACTCACAAACGAACAACAAAGCAAGATCGGGCATTATCTCTCCGTCGTCGCAGCTGAAGGCGATCTTGAGTCTCTCACGGCCATCAAACCCTCTGAGGGGCGCCTGCCCGAAAATGACCATGAGATCCTGCTCTACAGTGGATGGAAGACGTTCCAGGATGTCCAGCTCGGTGATACGTTGACGTTTCAGATAGGCGAACGCGAGGCACTAGCAGAGGGTGATTCATTCGATCTCTCGAGCGAGGAAACCAGCTCGTTCGGAGTAGGCGATCGATTGAACTTCTCGATGGGATACCTCGAACCAGAAACCGACGGTGGCACCCTTGCCGAACATCTTGTTGGTCTTCATGATGAAACATATACCGTGGTCGGCTTCTACGATCGAGCTAATTATGCGCTCGTCTCTGCCATAGGCACTATCGGCTTGACCCGTGGCCAGCCCTCCGCGAACGATTTCACCCGTGTGTTTCTGACATTTGACAATGTCAATTCGAGTAATGAGGTGCTCGCGCAAACTGAATCTCTCTTCCCCGAGAGCGCTGTCGTTCTTCATAGTGCGATGCTGCGCTATATGGGCATATCAAGCGATGCTGGCATATGGAAGACCTTCAACTACCTCGTTATCATCCTTGCTGGCATCATCGCATTAGCATGCGTCTCGCTCATCTTCAATGCATTCAACATCTCGGTTGCTGAGCGCATG
>CABRGJ010000138.1 GCA_902470405.1 uncultured Eggerthella sp. | reverse complement strand
GTGGTTCGGCATCATCGACCGTGAAGGGTGAGAGTTTGGTCGATACCATCAAAACGCTCGATTCTATGAAGGTCGACATGTTCGTGGTGCGCCATAAGTATGCGGGCACTCCTTACATCGTTTCACAGCACACCAATGCGTCGGTCATCGATGCGGGAGATGGCAAACACCAGCATCCTACCCAGGCACTGCTCGATCTTTACACTATCTGGAAGGAAAAAGGCTCATTCGAAGGTCTTGAAGTCGGCATCGTGGGCGATATCCTTCATTCGCGCGTGTGCGGTTCGCTCGTGCCCGCGCTCTCGAAACTTGGCGCGCGCGTCACGCTCGTCGCGCCTGCCACCATGCTGCCTGCAGACCCCGAGGCGCTCGGCGCGGCGTGTGTCATGTCAAATCTCGATGAGGCGCTACCGAAACTCGATGTTGTGTACATGCTGCGTATTCAAATGGAGCGTTTGGAAGGCGCACCATTTCCTAGTTTGCGCGAATATCATCTGCTCTACGGGCTCACGAAAGAGCGTGAGCCGCTTATGAAAGCAGATGCGATCATCTGTCATCCTGGTCCGATCAACCGCGGCGTTGAGTTGGACAGTTATATGGCAGATGGAAATCATTCGGTCATCACCGATCAGGTCTTTGCTGGTGTATGTGTTCGCATGGCTCTGATCTATCTGCTCTTAGGAGGCGCAAGCGATGAATTATCTGCTTAAAGGAGTGCGTGCGATCGATCCTGCTATCGGTCTTGATACAACGTGCGATATCGCGATCGCGGATGGCATCATCGCACGGATCGATCCTACTATCGAGCCATCGGAAGATATGACCGTGCTCGATCGCAGGGGCAAGATTGCTATTCCGGGCCTTGTTGATGTGCATGTTCATCTGCGCGATCCTGGCTTCGAGTATAAAGAGACCATCGAAACAGGAACTGCTGCGGCGGCCCATGGCGGATTCACTGATATCTGCTCGATGGCGAACACCGATCCGACCACCGACGAAGCAGCGCTCATCGACTATGTCATCGACAAAGCGCGGAAGGCGGGGCATTGTACGGTGCATCCATCGGGTGCTTGCACAAAGGGCCTTGCTGGTGAGGCGCTTGCCGAGATGGGGGACATGGTGGCGCATGGTGCTGCTGCGTTCACCGACGATGGTCGCGGTATTCAAGATGCAGGCATGATGCGTCGCGTGATGGATTATGCGAAGATGTTCGACAAGACCATTATGAGCCACTGTCAGGACGAAAGCCTGGTGGGTGGCGGGCAGGTGAACGAAGGTCCGGTTTCGACGCGTCTTGGTCTTGCTGGTTGGCCTGCGGCAGGAGAAGAAGTGCAGATCCAGCGCGATATCGCGCTTTCAGAATTGACGGGATGTCCGATCCATATCCAGCACCTTACCACCGCCAAAGGGCTCGACCTGGTGCGTGAAGGAAAGCAACGTGGTGCGAAGGTCACTTGCGAGGCGACCCCGCATCATCTCGTTCTATGTGATGAGGATATCACCGCCACCTACGATACGAATTTAAAGATGAACCCGCCGCTTAGAAGCAAGGTCGACAATGCGGCGCTCATCGAGGCAGTGAAGGATGGCACTATCGATGCGATCGCGACCGACCATGCGCCGCATGCAGCGTTCGAGAAGGAGCGCGAATTCGAGCTTGCACCGTTTGGCATCACGGGTCTCGAAACATCGCTTGGCCTTGTGAATACCTATCTCGTTAAGACTGGCCATATCGATTACGATCGCATGGTTGAGCTCATGTGCATCAATCCACGCGATATCCTGCGCATCCCACAGGTTACGCTCGAAGTGGGAAGCGTCGCCGATATCACGCTCTTCGATCCAGAAGAGACGTGGACGGTCAAGGCAGAAGACATGTATTCGAAGTCGCTGAACAGCCCCTTCATCGGATATGAATTAGCGGGAAAGCCGACCGATGTATTCTGCAAGGGTGCTCTTACGCTCGAAGATGGCATCGTTGTTCAGCGTTAGGGTGAAACATGATCCATGAAGATTACGCTTGAGGAGCTGATATGTGCAAGACGCTTCAACGAAGTGGTGTAGTGAGAGCAAATCGGAGGCTTGCCGATACGCTCTTCCTGCTCGATATCGAATCCAAGGACATCGCGAGCGATCTGGGTCCGGGACAGTTCATCCATGTGCGGATTCCTGGTATGGATGCGCATATTCTGCGTCGTCCTTTCTCGGTCTATCAGGTCGATCGCGCCAAGGGTACGATGAGCGTTCTCTACCAAACGGTAGGAGAGGGAACGCGTCATCTATCAACGCTTCAAGCACCCTTCTCTCTCGATATTATTGGTCCTATCGGCAACTGCTGGGAGGTTCCTGCTTCTGCGCAGGATATCTTGCTCGTTGCGGGCGGTGTTGGTGCTGCGCCACTCTACATTTTCGCTGAACAACTGATCGCTGCAGGTAAGAAGGTCGATGTGGTGTTAGGTGCGCAAACCAAAGATGCACTCGTTGCGCTCGATCCTTACGAATCGTTGCTCGGATGCGAGCCTTATTGTGCGACCGATGATGGCTCGTGGGGATATCATGGGTTCTGTACAGGCGTGGTGAACGAGCTGGTCGAATCGAAGCATTATGACTGGGTCGCCTGCTGTGGTCCTGAGCCTATGATGAAGACCGTGGCCGAGATCACGCTCGACAAGCAGATCCCAACATCCATCTCGCTCGAGAAGCGTATGGCATGCGGCATCGGTGCCTGTCTCTCTTGCGTGGTCATGACCACGAGCGGATATAAACGCTCTTGTGTGGATGGTCCGATCTTCGACGCTTCTGAGGTGGTGTGGCGATGAGTATCAATACGCAAGTCTCGCTCGGTGGTCTTATCATGAAGAACCCGGTCACAACTGCTTCGGGTACCTTTGCGTCAGGGCGCGAGTACGCTCAGTTCTTCGACGTGAGCCGTTTGGGCGCCATCACAACAAAGGGTGTGTCACTCGATGGCTGGCAAGGAAACGATGCGCCACGCATCGCAGAGACTCCTTCGGGCATGCTCAATTCAATCGGTCTGCAGAATCCTGGTGTGGAAGCGTTCACGCAGAAGGATCTTCCCTGGTTGAGGGAGCAGAACACCAAAGTGATCGTGAATGTTTCGGGGCATAGTCTCGCAGAATATCGCGCGGTCGTAGAGGCACTTGAGGTCCATGAGGGTATCGATGCATACGAGATCAACATCTCCTGTCCGAATGTGGATTGTGGTGGTCTTACCTTCGGTACCGATCCGAAGGTGGCTGCTGAAGTGGTCAGCGCTTGTCGCGCACAGACGAAGCGCCCGATGATCGTGAAGCTCACGCCTAACGTTACTGATATCACCGAGATCGCTCGTGCGGTCGAGGCGGCGGGTGCTGATGCGCTTTCGCTCATCAATACGCTTTTGGGTATGGCGATCGACCCGTACAGGCGCAAGCCGATCCTCGCACGCGGGGTCGGGGGACTTTCTGGTCCTGCGGTCAAGCCAGTTGCGCTTCGCATGGTCTGGGAGGTCTATCGCTCCGTTTCGATCCCGCTTTTGGGGATGGGAGGCATCATGACCGGTCTTGATGCGGTAGAATTCATGCTCGCTGGTGCAAGCGCGGTCGCAGTTGGTACGGCAAGCTTCATAGACCCTCAAGCGGCGCTTGCGGTTGTGAGCGGTATCGAGCAATACTGTGAGAGCCAAGGTGTAAGCGATGTGAACGAGCTGATAGGAGCATTGAATTGTTAGATTTCGTTTCTATTCCCGAGCGTGACCGCATCATCGTTGCGCTTGATTGTAGCGCTGATGAAGCACGTAAGATCGCGCGTTCGCTTGTGGGCA
>CABRGJ010000137.1 GCA_902470405.1 uncultured Eggerthella sp. | reverse complement strand
GAAGGCATGGCATCGGGCGCAATCTCGACTATGTGCTCATCCATAGCGCGAATAAGCTCGTTCCACGTCAGGCGCTCCAAGACAGCTTCGAAGCGGTAGCGGGCTCAGGAGCTCTTCAGTCGGCACATCAGGAGAACAAAGAAGGTCGTTCGCTCTCCATGGATATCCGATCGGTCGAGATCACACATGAGGACATCCAGAAGATCCAGCAAGAAGGTACGGTCGTGCTCATTCGCAACATGGTCGACCCCCAGCGTCCTACTTGGCACGACCCACGTGCGCTTGCCAGCGCTTTCTCGGATGTGTTTCGCATGAGCAGTGGAGCTCAGTAAGATGTCCTTCACAACTGAAGTGAAAGAAGAGCTCTCGCGCGTTGCGCCTACCTGTTCACATTGCGAGAACGCTACCCTGGCTGCGCTCATCCGCATTGAAGGTACCTTGCTCATGAAAGGGCAGGGGAGATATGCGCTCGAGATCGCTACGGATTCTCCTGTGGTCGCACGCTTCATCATCAAAGCGCTTCATGAAAGCTATCATCTCACCACCGATCTTACGATGCGCCGTAGCGTCCTGCATAAGACACCGAACTGGCTCATCGAGGTGCCCATGCAACCAGGCCTGAACGAAGCATTGCTCAGTCTAGGCGTTCTAGGGCAAGAAGGGATCGAGCGCGGCATCGACCCAGACCTCATACGTAAGCAGTGCTGTGTTGCGGCCTATCTGCGCGGGGTCTTCCTAGGCAGTGGGTTCATCTCGAATCCTCGCGGCGATTTTCACTTCGAGCTCAAAGTCGAGACGCAAGCGACTGCTGATGCGATCGT
Source organism: uncultured Eggerthella sp. (assembly GCA_902470405.1). Taxonomy (GTDB): domain Bacteria; phylum Actinomycetota; class Coriobacteriia; order Coriobacteriales; family Eggerthellaceae; genus Anaerotardibacter. Next base: position 3,009 of record CABRGJ010000137.1, on the reverse strand, counting down.
TGAACTGCTTGCTGAGCGCAGCATCAAAGCGAAAGCGATCCAGCGCAGGAATAGCTATCTCATCTATATCAAAAGCGGCGCTGCCATCTCGTCATTCCTTGCGCTGGTCGGCGCACATCAAAGTGCGCTCAAGATGGAGAACGAGCGTGTGGTGAAGAGTGTACGTAATGACGTGAATCGCCGCGTGAACGCCGAGATGGCCAATCAGGCGAAAGCCTCGGCAGCATCGGTCGATCAGATCATGACCATCCGCTACGTACTCGACCATCGCGATATCTCGTCACTGCCGCATGCACTTCAGGAATACATTAAACTGCGTATTGCATATCCTGACGCTACGCTCAAAGAACTCGGTGAAGCCGCCGATCCGCCTCTGTCAAAATCAGCCATCAACCATCGTGTTCGTCGCCTCGATCAGCTCGCTCAAGAGATCGCACGAGGCGAGCATCGTCGGTAGTCTTCACACACCTGTGGTCAATCTTGTGAATATGGGTAGTTTTCCCTTCTCAATTCAGCCTCAGAACATGCGAAAATGCCTGCTTCTGATATAGTGGTTAGCGTTAGATCATTGGTTTTGTTGCTGCGTATTAGCAGGGACATGCAAAGTATGGTAACAGGGCTCGTGAAGCATCGTGAGTCCACGAAAGGGGAAACCTATGACAACCAAGGTTGGTATTAACGGATTCGGCCGTATTGGTCGTCTCGTGTTCCGCGCTATGGAAAACGATCCCGAGCTTGAAGTCGTCGCCATCAACGACCTGGGCGATATTCCTACGATGGCCCACCTTTTGAAATACGATTCCATCCACGGCCGTGTGTTTGAAGAGGTCGTTGCACAAGCTGAAGGCTTCGAAGTGAATGGTCGCTTGGTCAAGGTGCTCTCAGAGCGTGATCCTAAGGATCTACCTTGGGGCGAGCTCGGTGTCGATGTCGTTGTTGAATCCACTGGCTTGTTCACGGATGCCGATAAGGCACGCGCTCATCTTGACGCAGGCGCCAAGAAGGTCATCATCTCTGCTCCTGCGAAGAACGAGGACATTACCATCGTCATGGGTGTTAACGACGATAAGTACAACCCTGAAACCGACAACATCATCTCGAATGCATCCTGTACAACGAACTGTCTCGCTCCGTTTGCTAAGGTCTTGCTCGACAACTTCGGCATCAAGCGTGGCTTTATGAATACCATCCATTCCTACACCAACGACCAGAAGATCCTCGATCTTCCGCATAAGGACCTGCGCCGCGCACGCGCTGCTGCTCTGTCCATGATCCCTACTACCACGGGTGCTGCTCGCGCAGTTTCGCTGGTCTTACCTGAGCTGAAGGGTAAGCTCGATGGTTTCGCCACGCGTGTTCCCACTCCTGATGGTTCCATGGTCGATCTTACGGTCGAGCTCGAGAAGAACGTTACCATCGAAGAAGTGAACGCTGCGATGAAAGCAGCTGCTGAAGGTCCAATGAAGGGTATTCTCGAATATATCGATGAACCTATCGTCTCGACCGACATCATCGGCAACTCCCACTCTTCGCTCTTCGATAGCCAACTCACCATGGTGCTCGGTGGTGAAGGCAACTTCGTTAAGTGCATTTCGTGGTACGACAACGAATGGGGCTATTCGAATCGTGTGAAGGATCTCGCAAAGATCTTGCTTCCCTAAACATATCGGTCACCAATTAACACAAAGGAGAGTATTCATGAGATGCTCTCCTTTTATTTTGAAAGGACGATCATGAGCGATCTTAAGCTATACACCGATGCGGATGTTGCAGGCAAACGCGTGCTCGTGCGTGTCGATTTCAATGTGCCGCTCAAAGACGGTCACGTAGAAGACGACACGCGTATCCGCGCAGCACTTCCAACCATCACCTATCTGCTCGATCACGGTGCGAAGGTTATTCTTACAAGCCACCTCGGCCGTCCTGACGGCACGGGCTATCAAGAGCAATTCTCCCTTGCTCCGGTCGCAGCATACCTGCAAGATCTTATTGGAAAGCCTGTAGCTTTCGCTACGGATACTATTGGAGATTCCGCGAAGGAGACTGTTGCCGCGCTTGAAGACGGGCAGATCGCATTGCTCGAAAACCTACGTTTTGACAAGCGCGAGAAGAAGAACGACCCTGAATTCGCGCGCGAATTGGCTTCGCTTGCAGATCTCTATGTGAATGACGCGTTCGGCGCCGCTCATCGAGCCCACGCCTCCACCGCAGGTGTAGCAGCATATCTGCCTGCATTCGCAGGCGCGCTCATGGCCAATGAGGTCAATACGCTCACCGCTATGCTCGACGAGCCTAAGCGTCCTTTCGTAGCGATCTTAGGTGGCTCTAAGGTCTCCGACAAGGTCAAGGTTATCGACGCGCTCATCGATAAATGCGACAAGCTCATCATCGGTGGCGGTATGTGCTTCACGTTCCTAAAAGCGCAAGGCCATGCAACAGGTACTTCGCTCATGGAAGAGGACTGGATCGAACGTGCAGCTGCGATGATCGAAAAGGCAAAAGCGAAGGGTGTCGAGCTGCTTCTTCCGCTCGATGTAGTCTGTGCGGATGAATTCTCAAATGATGCGCGCAAGGAAGTATGCACGGTTGAAGAGATCCCTGAGGATATGATGGGTCTCGACATCGGACCTGCAACCGCTATCGTATACTGTGAAGCCATCGAAGATGCAGCAAGCGTGTTCTGGAATGGCCCAATGGGTGTGTTTGAGATGCCATCCTTCGAAGGAGGCACGCGCGCTGTTGCAGAGGCGGTCGCGAACAATGCCTCAGCCGACACCATCATCGGTGGCGGAGACAGTGTTGCAGCTGTCAATAAATTCGATCTCGCAGATAAGATGACGTTCATCTCGACCGGAGGTGGCGCATCGATGGAATTAGTACAAGGGGAGCTTCTGCCAGGTGTAGAAGCTCTGAAATAAGGGGGGATCTATGCGTACGTATCTTATGGCAGGCAACTGGAAGATGAATAAGACCATCCCAGAAGCCGTCGCACTCTCGCAGCAACTTTGC
>CABRGJ010000136.1 GCA_902470405.1 uncultured Eggerthella sp. | reverse complement strand
AGACCGTAGATATCATAGATCTTCACACCTAATTCATGAGCGATGCGCTCGCGCATCTTATGTCCCCAGCGCTCAGAGCCGATAACGGCGCGCTTCAAGTTGAGCTCGTCACGAACTCCGCGCTTTGCGATCTCTTCTGCCAAAAGCAACGCATACGAGCTGGTCGCACACAGAACGGTCGATTGCATATCCTTCATGAAGCGAATCTGCTTTTCCGTGTTGCCAGGCCCCATCGGAATGGTCATCGCGCCCAAACGCTCAGCGCCCAACTGAAAACCGATGCCCGCAGTCCATAGTCCATAACCAGGCGTGATCTGTATGCGATCGAGATTCGTAATGCCTGCCATCTCGTAGCAACGCGCGAATTGCGTCGCCCAGTCGATAACATCCTGTTGCGTATAAGGAATGATGACCGGTGTTCCAGTCGTACCAGATGAAGAGTGGATGCGAACGATCTCGTTCTCGGGAACCGCTGCAAGCCCAAGCGGATACGCCTCGCGCAGATCCGCTTTTTCGGAAAAGGGCAACGCTTCGAAATCGGCTTGAGAGCAAACTTTGCTAAGATCGATTCTCTCGAACTTCTTTGCATAAAAGGGAGATCTATCTTTCAGCGTCTTGAACTGCTCTTTTAGACGCGTTAATTGCTCTTCGTTCAATTCCATTCGAGTTCTCTCTTCATTTCTTCGACCAACTCTGCTGGTCTTCTTTTCTTGTTGCTCGTTCGAGCGAGCCCTCCAGCAGCATAACGCTCGATGAAGCCCTTTCCGTTACCAACAAGTTACTACTGATCGTTCCAGGAAGATCAGACGCGGGCAACCTGCGATACGACCTTGATCGCCTTTTGATTCGTTGAAACGAGCTTGCGCTTCACACATGCAGGGATCGCGCTCTCGATATCTTCGAGCGTAATGGCTCCACGCAACGCATTGTCCATACAGTCCGGACGCTTGTTCACTGCAATGATCGCATATGCCAGCATCATCACATTCAATGCTTTCGGTTCACCCAAACGGCGCACCAATTCATCGTCGTCGACCACGACCATCTTCACGCCTGATGTACGCAGATCGTCGATCAATGCCTGAGGATGATAGGTTTGACGCTTGAAGTTCGCCATGACGGGCGCGATACCCGATGAAGCAACTACCAACAAACCGTTCTTCTTCAAATATGACAGACTACGTGCAGCTTCACCTGGCTCGAGCGCGATCAGAACATCAACGCTTCCCTTTGCAGGAAGCGGAGAGAAGACCGCCTCCCCTTCGTTTCCCATGCGAACATGCGACATGACATCACCACCACGCTGAGCCATGCCGATCGTTTCAGCACTGCGAACTTGCCAGCCTTTCGCTTCTGCCGCCTGCGCCAAGATGCGCGCAGCAAGAACGCTTCCCTGCCCGCCGATTCCAGCGATCGATACGTTAATCATCGCTCCCACCTTCCTTTGCAGCGAGTTCTTGCGGAGTCGGGAAACGGCTGAGCGATCCGTCCTCTGCATGCAAACGCTGAGATCGAGGAGGCAAAACAGGTCGTACGCGCTTGCGCGTAGGACAGGTAATAGCGCCATATTCGCAGATATCCGTGCACAGACCGCACCCTACGCAAAGCGTTCGGTTGATGACGATGGAATGCCCTACCTCGCTCCAACCTAGTGCAGGACAACCGATGGTGGTGACGCATTTGCGGCAACCAGCACATGCATTTGCGATGAAGTAGACCGGGGGCTTCGGCTTTGTGAGTTTTGTGCATGGCGATTCATAGATGATCGCTGAAGGCCCTTCGTAGTCGATTGCTTCGCGTGCAGCCTCGATCGCCTTGTCGGCGAACAGCGGATTTGCCTTAGTGATCTTCTTCACACCGAGCGAGGAGAGTACCTCATGGATCGAGATCGGTGCTGTAAAACCACCCATCAACGTGGCTCCCGTACCAGGATGGGGCTGCGAGCCGGTCATAGCAGTGGTCGCATTATCCAAGACCACGATCGTGATATCGTGGCGATTATAGACAGCGTTCGCAACACCGGTCATTCCCGATGCGAAGAACGTCGAGTCGCCTACGAATGCAATGGCCTTCTTATCAGGCTCGATCACGTTAAAACCCTGGGCCATCGTGATGCCTGCACCCATATCGAGACAAGTATCGACCGCGTTCAACGGCTCTGCATTGCCAAGCGTATAGCAACCGATATCTCCACACATGACCGCTTCGCGGGTACGACCGAGTGCTTTCTTCACTGCATAGAATGCACCGCGATGGGGGCATCCTGCGCACAGAACCGCAGGTCTCTCGGGAATCTGTTCATGAAGATCGACGTCGATGGTCTCAGGATCAGAAAGACTAAGGCCGAAGAAAGCCTCGATCTGCGAAGCAATGCTATCGACGCTGTTCTCGCCTCGATCTGTCGTATCGCCTGAAAGCTTTCCGTGTACATCGAAATCAGCGTGCAGCTTGCCACAGAGCTTCAGCAACTCGTCTTCAATCACATGATCGAGCTCTTCAAGAACGAGAATCTTATCGAGCCCATCAGCAAAACGCGCCACTGCCTCCTCGGGGAACGGATAGGGCGTCCCTACCTGCATCAAGCGATAGCTCGGAGAAAGCGTACCTGCCAAAGCGACCTTTTCCTCAATCTGACGCAATACTTCTTGTGCATAAGAATACGAGATGCCACCTGCGATGATGCCTACCTTAGCGCCTTCATCGGTACCCGCGATCTCTTCCCAGGGATTGAACGCTGACTCACTGAATTCCTGTGCGATGCGCGGCAGTCGTTCATTGATCTCGCCATGCGCACGATACGAACGACCAGGGAAGATGACCCATTTGCTCGCATCCTTCTCGAATCCAGCAGCCTCTTTGCTCCGCGTTTCTTGCGCGACCTCGATGAACGTTGAGGCATGACAGATACGCGTGGTGGGACGGAAGATGACCGGCGTATGATATTTCTCCGACAATTCATATGCAGCAGCGATCATCTCACAACCCTGCTCAGGAGTCGCCGGATCGAACACCGGAACCTTCGCAAAAGACGCGAACCTGCGCGTATCCTGCTCGGTCTGTGAAGAGATCGGGCCTGGATCGTCAGCCACGAGTAAGACCGTACCACCTTCTACGCCGATGTAGTTGAGTGACATGAGCGCGTCGCTTGCGACATTGAGTCCAACCTGTTTTGCGGTGAACAGTGTACGTGCTCCTGAAAGCGAAGCACCCGCGAGCATCTCAAGTGCGGCCTTCTCATTCGTCGACCACTCGACATACACATCATGCGCAGAGCCCGCTTCACGCAACTGCGCGATGGTCTCGATCACTTCTGAAGAAGGAGTTCCTGGATAACCAGCGCAAACGCGCACGCCAGCTTCAAGTGCAGCATGTGCGAATGCCTGATTGCCCATCAAGAAGGATTTGATCACATCTACCTCGTTCTCATTTTTTTTGTTCGTTCGAAAGCAAAGATCTACGACGATCTTTAGGCCTGAGCCATTTCGGCTTTAAGGTCGATGATCTTCTGACGAGCGCCCTCGCAACCTGTGCCCATCATCTGAACAGCCAAGATAGCAGCATTCTTTGCTCCATTGATGGCAACACATGCCACAGGGACCCCACTGGGCATCTGCACCATAGAAAGGAGTGAGTCCAATCCGCCCAAATCACTCGTCTTCATAGGTACAGCGATGACCGGCGCAGGTGTGTATGCAGCAACAACACCACCAAGATGAGCAGCCTTTCCCGCCGCCGCGATGATGACGCGGATACCACGGTCGATCGCAGTGGATGCCCATTCGTGAACTTCATTGGGCTTGCGATGCGCGCTAGCGATCTTCACCTCATATGG
>CABRGJ010000135.1 GCA_902470405.1 uncultured Eggerthella sp. | reverse complement strand
TCGTGGAAGCGGTTGAGCGCAACGGTCATGAGCAAACCGCCGAACCCATAGATCGGTGAGAAGGGGCCATACAACAAGCCCGCTCGATCTTGATATTCGTGGAAGATGACCAGATGGAATACCGTCTCGATAGCAAGGCCGAGCACGCTGCAGACCACAAAAATCCAGAACAGGTTGAAGAAGTTCAGGGTGATGTATCCCTTCAGCGGACGACGATCATCCACCTTCTGTTCGAATTCGCAGCGCGCCTCGGGGTCGAGCGAAGCGGCGTGCTTGGAGAGCAATCGTTCCTGTGCGAGCTCGGGGTCCATATAGACGGTGACGACCGCCAGAAAAACGAGCTCGGCTAAGTAGATGACATGAAGCCAGCTCAAGCCATAGAGCAGCATCATCGCAAGGAACGACACGCATACCAACGCGACCGTAGCGATAGCGAGCTGTTCACCATATTTGCTCTTGTTCTGGTACAAGCGCTCGCCTAATAGCGCGAACAATACGATAGCGCCCACCGCCATGAAAGCGATCGCGAGCGCGATGCCGATGTTGAGCAGCGTCAGATCATCGTTGAGGTGTTCAGCGATATCGAGACCGAGCGAGATGAGCAACGCAGCTGAGGCAGCCGCGCAGAGAAAACAGAAGATGCCGAACGTCTTCAGCACCTTGGGCGAGAAATCCTGATAGGGAAAATCGTCATCGGGCGTTGGCACTTGGATCTTACCCCATATATCTTTGAATCTCATGATATCCCCTGAACATTACGCCATCATTTCATGACGAGTAGGCTATCACACTTCTGACCGACGACCTGCATCGCTTTGATCACGATACTTTTTTGAAACCCTTACCTGGCCAACCTCAAGACTTGACCCCAAACATTTGTTCGCATACTATGAAAGCAGAAAAAGCGAACAGGTGTACGATGGATATTACTGAAAAACTCGAAGTTCTTGCGGATGCCGCAAAATACGATGTTGCTTGTACGTCGTCAGGCATCGATCGCAGTGCGCAAAAGGGCAAGCTTGGCAACTCCTCGGCTGCGGGCATCTGCCATAGCTTCACGGCAGATGGGCGCTGTGTCACGCTTCTCAAGGTGCTCCTCAGCAATGCCTGCATCTATAACTGCGCCTATTGCGTCAACCGCATCAGCAACGAAGGCACGCGCACCACGTTCAAGCCACGCGAACTAGCCGATCTCACCATCAGTTTCTACCGACGCAACTACATAGAAGGTCTCTTCCTCAGCTCGGGAGTAATTCGAAACCCAGATTTCACCACCGAGCTCATGATCGAGGCTCTGCGCATCCTGCGCGAAGAATACGAATTTCGCGGCTATATCCATGCAAAAGCGATCCCAGGCACATCGGCAGATCTGCTCGCTCAGCTCGGTCAACTCGCAGATCGCATGAGCGTCAATCTCGAGCTTCCCTCGCAAAAGAGCCTTCAGTTACTGGCACCTGACAAGAGTAAGCATGACATCTTAGCACCCATGCACTTCATCAAGCACGGCATCGAAGCATCACGCGATGCCCGCACACTCATGGAGAAGAACAAAAACACCACTTACCTCACCAAACGCGAAACATCACTTGCAAAGCTTCATGGAGGTGAGCGCAGTTTCGCCCCAGCAGGTCAATCGACCCAGATGATAATCGGGGCAACGCCAGAAAGCGATTATCAGATTCTCAACCTCTCATCCGCACTCTATCAGAAGCTCGCGCTCAAACGCGTCTTCTTCAGCGCTTACCTTCCTGTGAACGAGGATGCACGGTTGCCCAAGGTCCACAGTGTTGCACTCAATCGCGAACATCGCCTCTATCAGGCAGATTGGCTCATGCGGTTCTATCGTTTCGACGTAGGCGAGATCATCGACGAAAACAATCCTTTTCTCGATCTCGATGTCGATCCTAAAGCGAACTGGGCGCTCAACCATCTGGATTTCTTCCCTGTTGAAGTGAACAAGGCGCCTTATGCCAGCCTGTTGCGTGTGCCAGGGATCGGCGTGCGCGGAGCGAAGCTCATCATGAAAGCGCGCAGGACCCATGTGCTACGCGAGCCTGAATTGCGCAAGCTCGGCATCGCTTTCAAACGCGCCCGTTTCTTCATCACCTGCCAGGGAAAATATCAAGGGGACACTGCAACGTTCGATCGCACGTCGCTCCGCGCGCATCTAGCAGCCCCCATCCAGGGCGGCAGACACGGCAGCAGATCGGCCCGTGTTGCAACAGGACAAATGAGCCTCTTCGAAGCTCCTTGCCACAACCAACTCCCCGCAACCCATAGCACAACCATCCCGCCTCGCCTGCGCGATACCACGCATGCGCTTGAGGAGGCATCGTAGGTCATGCAGCACGCCTCACCAGACAATATCGCCTACCTCTACGACGGTAGCGTCGAGGGATTGCTCACCGCAGTATTCAAGACCTACGAACACAAAGAACACCCCGTTGATATCTGCCCTGCTACGCAACACCAGCCTCGCCTTGGACAAGAGATCCGCATCATCGAAACCGACATCGAGTTAGCGTTGCGCGTTCAAAGAGGAATCTGCAGAACCGCAGGTTATAGCGTATTCAATGTCATCAAGACCGCAGCACTAGCAGATGAACCTAGCACAGGCATCTCGGTTTACCACTTCATTCGCTACTGCATGGACAAGCGAAATGCAGCGGACTTTCATCAAAACAAGAAGGGCGAAGCGCTGCTGAAATCGAAGCTCACCGGAGCTGGATGTGGCCCTGCCCTCCTGAACGGATCGGCTGCTCCTGCTATCCTGCATCCTTCAGTCGAACCCGTCTTGAAGCTCGAGCGCTTCGTGCAAAATGAGCGCCATCACATCATCCAATTCCTGCGTTTCGAAGAACTGAGCGGCGGATTATGGTGTGCACGCTGCAATCCGAAAGCCTCCATCGTGCCGCTCATTATGGATTGGTTCGCGGCGCGCTTCAATATCCAACCTTTCGTCATCTACGATGAGAATCACCATCTGGCGGGCATTTATGAAGGAGAAGATTGGCACCTGGTCAAGACCGATACGTTCACTCCTCCGCCTCCGAGCGAGAACGAACTGGTCATGCAAGAAGCATGGAAGCGTTTCTACCATACGCTCAGTGTCGAAGCACGCTATAACCCCGAGCTTCGACGCCAATTCATGCCAAAGCGCTTCTGGAAGAACATCACCGAGGTGAAGGATATGGCTTCCGCCTAACGATTCTCTGCACTTTATTCAACCAAAGTGCTACTCGGTTGGCGTATCATTCTTTGAATCATTCTGTCAAAGAAAAAGCGAGCGTAAGGTTCGCTCTTCACTGAAGGTTCGATGGGGGATAAGTATGACACGCGTATACAATTTTTCTGCTGGTCCAGCAGTTCTACCCGAAGAGGTGCTCAAAGAAGCTGCTGATGAGATGATGGACTACCGCGGATGCGGCATGTCGGTCATGGAAATGAGCCATCGCTCCAAGGCGTTCGAGGGCATCATCACCGAAGCTGAAGCCGATCTACGCGATCTGCTCAACATCCCGGACGAATATGCGGTGCTGTTCCTGCAAGGTGGCGCTTCTCAGCAGTTTGCCGCCATTCCGATGAACCTCATGCTCGATGGCAAGGCGGACTATATCGTTTCGGGCTCTTGGTCGAAAAAGGCATTCAAGGAAGCACAGATCTTCGGCGATGCACAATGCCTCGCATCAAGCGAAGATGGCAACTTCTCCTACATCCCTGATTGCAAGGATCTGCCGATCCGCGAGGATACTGATTACCTCTACATCTGCGAAAACGAGACCATCTATGGCACGAAGTACCATGAACTGCCTGATACGAAAGGCAAGCCCCTCGTTGCCGATGTCTCCTCTTGCT